>DKPL01000016.1:351-5882 GCA_002471185.1 Bacteroides sp. UBA7335 | reverse complement strand
CAATACTCTGTAAGTATTTAATCCCGAAACGGTTTGTACATTAACACTCTTAATGTTACGAGCTGACAAATATACGTTTTTATTTGCTTCTGGTAAAACCATAAGTATCTTTTTATCAGAAACTTTAAGATTTTTTGCCAAAGTAACGAAATCTTTTGTTTTTGGAGCTTCAAAAGTAAAGTCTTCCAAAACAACGATTGCGTTATTTTGAACTTTGTAAGACAAAGCAGACTTACGAGCTAATGTCTTAACTTTTTTGTTCAACTTAAAGAAGTAATCTCTTGGTCTTGGTCCGAATACACGTCCACCACCAACTAAAACAGGAGAGTTCATATCACCACGACGAGCTCCACCACCACCTTTTTGACGGCCGATCTTACGTGTAGAACCACTGATTTCACTTCTTTCTTTTGACTTATGAGTACCCTGACGCTGATTTGCCATAAATTGTTTTACATCCAAATAGATAGCGTGGTCGTTGGGCTCAATTCCGAAGATAGATTCGTTTAACGTAACCTTTCTCCCAGTGTCTTCACCTTTAATGTTATATACGTTAACTTCCATTATTTCTCAATTAAAACGATTGAACCTTTGCAACCTGGGATTGAACCTTTAATCAAAAGAAGGTTATGCTCCGCGATTACTTTTAATACTTGTAAGTTTTGGACAGTTACTCTTTCACCACCCATTTGTCCACCCATGCGCATTCCTTTGAATACTTTAGCTGGGTAAGAACATGCACCGATAGAACCTGGCTTACGAGCACGATTGTGCTGACCATGTGTAGCTTGACCTACACCACCAAAACCATGACGTTTTACAACACCTTGGAAACCTTTACCTTTAGAAGTACCTGCTACATCTACGTAGTCTGCACCATCAAAAAGTTCCACAGTAACTGTATCACCTAGGTTTAATTCTGTTTCAAATTCTTTGAACTCGGCCAAGTGTCTCTTTGGTGTTACTCCGGCTTTTTTGAAGTGACCCATCAACGGTTTAGTTGTGTGTTTTTCCTTTTTATCTTGGAAACCCAACTGAACAGCTGCATAGCCATCATTCTCTACAGTCTTAACTTGAGTAACAACACAAGGACCTGCTTCGATAACAGTGCATGGTACATTCTTACCATCGGCACTGAAAACGGATGTCATTCCGATTTTTTTTCCTAATAATCCTGGCATTTCACTAATTTTTAATTATCAAACTTTAATTTCTACTTCTACACCACTTGGCAATTCAAGCTTCATTAATGCATCTACAGTTTTTGCTGTTGAGCTATAGATATCAATCAATCTCTTGAAAGAGCACAACTCAAACTGCTCACGTGACTTCTTGTTAACGAAAGTCGAACGGTTTACTGTAAAAATTCTCTTGTGAGTTGGCAAAGGAATAGGACCGCTAACGATAGCACCTGTAGCCTTTACAGTCTTCACAATCTTTTCAGCTGACTTATCAACCAAATTGTGGTCGTAAGATTTTAGTTTAATTCTGATTTTCTGACTCATTGTCTTTTAAATTAATATATAAGTAAAAAGAGTGCAGGTTAAGAGTCATTCGCTAACCTGCATTCTGTTTTTATAGTAAATCTGCGCGTCCTTTAACTTCTTCCAATACTGCTTTAGCAATAGAGTTAGAAACTTGGGCATGATGCGAGTATGTCATTGAAGATGTAGCACGACCAGAAGTGATTGTACGCAAAGCTGTTACATAACCAAACATTTCAGCCAATGGAACCAAAGCTTTAACGATACGAGCACCTGAACGGCTAGACTCCATACCTTCAACTTGACCACGACGTTTGTTCAAGTCACCAATAACATCACCCATGTTTTCTTCTGGAGTTACCACTTCTAGTTTCATGATAGGTTCCATTAGAACTGGACCAGCTTTAGCACAAGCATTTTTATAAGCTTGAATAGCACAAATCTCAAATGATAATTGGTCAGAGTCTACTGGATGGAAAGATCCATCAGACAAAACAACCTTCAATGAGTCTAAAGGATAACCTGCCAATACACCATTTTTCATTGCAGAAGTGAAACCCTTTTGCACTGAAGGAATGAATTCTTTTGGAATATTACCACCCTTAACCTCATCAATAAACTGCAATCCACCTTCTTTGAAATCTTCGTCAACAGGACCAATCTTAACGATAATATCAGCAAACTTACCGCGACCACCCGATTGTTTTTTGTAAACCTCACGTAGATCAACAGTTTTAGTAATAGCTTCTTTATAGTTAACTTGTGGTTTACCCTGATTACATTCAACTTTAAACTCACGTTTCAAACGGTCAATAATGATATCCAAGTGAAGCTCACCCATACCAGAAATAACAGTTTGTCCGCTTTGCTCATCAGTTTTAACTGTAAATGTTGGATCTTCTTCTGCAAGTTTAGCCAAACCATTAGAAAGCTTATCCATATCTTTTTGAGTCTTAGGCTCAATTGCGATACCAATTACAGGTTCTGGGAAGTCCATAGATTCAAGAACGATTGGTGCAGACTCATCACACAAAGTATCACCAGTGCGAATATCTTTGAAACCAACTCCAGCACCAATATCACCAGCACCAATTACTTCAACTGGATTTTGCTTATTTGAATGCATTTGGAACAAGCGAGATACGCGTTCTTTCTTACCTGAACGTGAGTTGTAAATGTAAGATCCAGATTCGATCTTACCAGAATACACACGGAAGAAAGTCAAACGGCCTACATAAGGGTCTGTTGCAATCTTAAATGCCAAAGCTGCAGTTTTATCATCTTCGCTAGGGCTACGATCTTCTTCTGCACCAGAATTAGGGTTAGTACCCACAATATTAGGAGTATCAGAAGGAGAAGGCAAGAAAGCACAAGCATAATCCAACAAGGTTTGTACACCTTTGTTTTTAAATGAAGAACCACACAACATTGGCACAATTGCCATTTGAAGAGTTGCAGCACGCAAAGCTCTCATGATTTCTTCTTCAGTAATAGTAGAAGGATCATCAAAGAACTTCTCCATCAAAGCGTCATCGTAATCAGCAACAGCTTCAAGCATTTTATCTCTCCACTCATTTGCTTCATCAATTAAGCCAGCAGGAATTTCTTCTACTGAATAATCAGCACCCATTGCCTCATCATGCCAATAGATAGCTTTCATCTTAATCAAATCAACTAAGCCTTTGAAAGTTTCTTCAGCACCAATAGGAACTACAATAGGGCATGGGTTAGCACCTAAAACGTCTTTCATTTGGCGAACTACTTCGAAGAAGTCAGCACCCGAACGGTCCATTTTATTTACATAACCAATACGAGGAACATTATATTTATCAGCTTGGCGCCAAACAGTCTCAGACTGAGGCTCTACTCCACCTACAGCACAATATGTTGCAACAGCACCATCAAGTACACGCAACGAACGCTCTACCTCTACAGTAAAGTCAACGTGCCCTGGAGTATCAATTAAGTTGATTTTATAAGTATCACCAGCATACTTCCAACGAGTTGTGGTAGCCGCAGATGTAATAGTAATACCACGTTCTTGTTCTTGTTCCATCCAGTCCATAGTGGCAGCACCATCATGAACCTCACCAATTTTGTGAGTTAAACCTGTGTAGAACAAAATACGTTCCGAAGTCGTAGTTTTACCAGCATCAATGTGAGCCATGATACCAATATTACGAGTCAAATGTAAATCTTGCTTAGCCATTTTTCTTCTTTATACTTTTAAGTTTTGTATTCAGTTTAAAGCATTAGAATCTGAAATGAGCGAATGCACGGTTAGCTTCAGCCATTCTGTGCATATCTTCTTTACGTTTGTACGCACCGCCTTGCTCATTAAAAGCATCCATAATTTCAGCAGCCAACTTATCAGCCATAGATTTTCCACCTCTTTTACGAGCGAAAAGTATCAAATTCTTCATTGAAATTGACTCTTTTCTATCAGGACGAATTTCAGTTGGAACTTGGAAAGTTGCTCCACCAACGCGACGTGATTTAACCTCAACTTGTGGTGTTACATTATCCAATGCTTTTTTCCAAATTTCAAGAGCAGTTTTTTCTTCGTTAGGAAGCTTTGTTTTAACTGTTTCTAAAGCTGCATAGAAAATCTCATAAGAGGTATTTTTCTTACCATCATACATTAAATGGTTCACGAACTTAGAAACTTTTTGATCATTAAAAACGGGATCCGGAAGGATAACGCGTTTTTTTGGTTTAGCTTTTCTCATTTGTTTGAAAATAATGTTTTTGTTTCTGGGTTGTCTATTATTCGTCTTCAATCTTCCCACTGGAAAATTTACTCAACCTATAGTCTTTCCAACAAACTAAAACGAAAATTAATAATTAAATTCTATTTTTTATTTCTTCTTTCCTTTAGCTGGGGCTGCTGCTTGGCCTGGTTTTGGACGCTTAGCACCATACTTAGAACGACGTTGTGTACGACCTGCAACACCTGCAGTATCTAATGTACCACGAACAATGTGATAACGCACACCTGGAAGGTCTTTCACACGACCACCACGTACAAGTACGATTGAGTGCTCTTGCAAGTTGTGTCCTTCTCCTGGAATGTACGAGTTAACCTCTTTTGAGTTAGTCAAACGTACACGAGCAACTTTACGCATTGCTGAGTTAGGTTTTTTTGGAGTGGTTGTGTACACTCTCACGCAAACGCCACGTCTTTGAGGACAAGAGTCAAGAGCAGGTGATTTACTTTTATCAACCAACGCTTGTCGCCCTTTTCTTACTAATTGCTGAATTGTAGGCATTTTAATTTGATTTTAATTTATATATATTATTATATTGATTTCTAAAGTATACATTTTGGGGTGCAAAAATACGAATAAAAATTGAATAATCAATGTAATACTCTTTTTTTTTCTTTTTTAAGGTATTGAGTATCTTATGCATCACCTTTAATGGACATTAGCGGTACCTGATTTTCTTCTGGTAGCCGAATAGTGCCAAAGATACTTTCATATTTAGTAATATTTTCTTCTAAAGCTCTGAGTAAACGTTTAGCATGTTCTGGAGCAATTATCAAACGCGACTTAACTTCAGCTTTGGGAACACCTGGCACTACACGAATAAAGTCGAGCACAAACTCTGAGCTAGAATGTGAAATAATGGCTAGATTTGAGTAAATTCCTTGTGCTATTTCTTCTTTAAGTTCTATTTGTAGTTGATTTTCACTATTAATATTTTCCATGATTATGATATAATTTATTTATTGCTAGAAAACAAAGGTAATAAGATAAAATAGTTTGGAGTGTAGTTAGAGCAAATAACTTAAAATTTTATGGTTTAATTTCACACGAAGAAAATAGTGTGATAGATTTATAATCAACACAAAAAAATATGGAATAGCTTTATAATCTTATCTTAATCAGAAAATATAGTAAACATTCCAATATTATAGTATATCGTTTATATGGTATAAATAGATAGTTGAGATTTCATTATTAATTAAGTAAAGTGAGCTAATCAAACATTTCATTTGGTTTCGAAGACTTGAAACTATGCTTCCAATAGTTCGGAACTACAGTT
>DKPL01000016.1:0-180 GCA_002471185.1 Bacteroides sp. UBA7335 | reverse complement strand
CGGAACTACGGTTCCAAAGGTTTGAAACCACGGCTTTAGTACTTCATCATTACAACCTCAGTGTATCAAAATTATAACTGCTTTATAGAGCCGACTACTATTTATTATAACAAACACATGCAGTAAGAATATAGCACGCGCAAAACTAGCTTTATGGTACAATAAGATTGATAAATTAGA
>DKPL01000052.1:12307-16266 GCA_002471185.1 Bacteroides sp. UBA7335 | reverse complement strand
ATTTCGAATATAAATGTGTTGTCAATATTTTCGTTCATATTCATTTGTTTTTTAATTAATTATTTACTATTTATATGATAGATTCGTTGATGTATTTTATTATGATTCTCTTTTGTAATGCATAGAGTGGTTTAAAATTAATATTTTATATTCTTTTTTTAAAGAACATAAATAAAATGTTATTGGTTCTAAAATAAAAAAATATTTTTTAAATGATAGATGAAAAAATAATGTATATTTGCGATAGACAACACATTTATATTCGAAATTAACATAAATAATAATGATCTTTATTCGAATTTGTATATTTATTGTATTAATTATTTTTTCGTTTAATACAGCTTCTGCGAAAGAAGAAAAGGAATTCAATATTGATAGTAAGCTTTATTCTTACTTTCAGAAATGTCAGGAGAATCTAAATGATTCCGTGGTGTTGTCAATGTCCGACTCTTTATTTATAATGGCAAAAGAGTATAATGATCAACGAATGCAGGCTGTAGCACTGATTTTAAAGTTGGATTATTATTACTATAAAGGTGATGAAGGAAAAATTACTTACTATGTTGAAAAAGTTAAAGATTTTGCATCACAAACAAATCAATGGAAGTATTATTATTTTGTGTGGAGTGATAGATTGATTTTATATTACTTGAAAACTGGAAATGTTAATATAGCTCTTTATCAAGCTCAGGAAATGTTGAAATATGCTCAAAGACAAGATAACAAAGAAGGTCTTTTATCATGTTATAATAGCCTTTTTCAAATTTATAATATTAAAGATTTAAAGAATTTGTCTAATGAGTATTGCTTAAAAGCCATTGAGCTTACAGAAAATTATAAGCTAGATAACTATAATATTGCAATTTTTTATGCAGAAGCTGCACGTTCATTTATAGATCAAGGTAAGCCTGATTTAGCATTGAAATATTTGAAAAAGGGTGATGAATCTGTTAATGCAGAGCTACACCATCTTGTAGTGAGAATGTATTATATGCGGTATTATCTTGAAATTGGTGATCTTACTAAAGCGGGACATGTGATGCGTGAATGCCAAGATTTATTTAAAAATAATAAGAAGATTGCAGCTCACAAAAAAATACTCTATGAAAATGAATATTATTATTATAAAAATACTGGTCAATATCAAAATGCTTTAACAGCTGCAGATAGACAAATTGAAGAAGAAAATCGCTTAAGCGAATATATTCAATTAGGGTCTCATTATAAAAAAAAGGCTGATGTCTATTTAGCTATGGGAAGAAAAGATCTTGCTGCTAATTATTTTGATAAATATATTCAGCTAGAAGATTCTTTGAAGTTAAATAATGAGGAGCTTACAACTGGTGGATATGCTACTTTGGTAAACTTAGAAAAAGTAGAAAGAGAGAAAAAAGAACTTTTATTGAAAACTCAAGAGAAGGAGCTAAGAAATAAACAGATTATTATTTTCTCATTGTTGTTATTACTTCTTATTTTATTTTTCTTCTTTTATCGCGAAAGTAAGTTAAATAAATGTTTGACAAACTCTGAAGAAGAGTTGCGTAAAGCAAAAGATAAAGCTGAAGTTGCGAGTAAAGTTAAAACAAGATTTATTCAGAGTATGTCTCATGAGATTCGTACTCCTTTAAATTCCATCGTGGGTTTCTCGCAAATACTAGGCAGTAAATATCAAGATGATGTGGAAGCAAAAGAATATGCTAATATCATCGAAACAAATAGTAACCATTTACTGAGATTAATTTCTCATGTGTTAGAATTATCAGATCTAGATAAATATGATGCAATTGATACAAGCTATGTGACAGATATTAACAATTGTTGTAAAGTAAGTTTGCAAAGTGTCCAAAATAGTTTAAAACCTGATGTTGAATTGTTATTTAAGCCCTCGTGCGAGGAACTTATTGTACATAGTAATCCTGAACGTGTGATGCAGGTTTTAGCTAATTTATTGCACAATGCAACTAAGTTTACTAAGCAAGGGACAATCACGCTGAGTTATTTGTATTCTGAAACAGATAAAAGAATCTATTTCAGTATCGCTGATACGGGCTGTGGTATACCATTGGATAAGCAGAGCGAGGTCTTCGAACGATTCACCAAACTGGATAGTTATTCACAAGGTTCGGGCTTAGGACTATCTATTTCGAAAGAGATAGCTGAACGTATGGGAGGCGATTTATATATTGATTCAGAATATACAAAAGGCTCTTGTTTTATATTTGTAATACCTTATAATTAAAATATTCACCAATTCCTCAAAAAAAAATGAAAGCAAAATTATTATTAGCATTTTTTGTGTTGGGTGGCTTGTCAAGTTGCCAACAGTCTGAGCAGGAGTTTATTAATGATCAATCTTTCGGTTTTATTAGTATTACTGATGGATTAACAACTCGTGCGATAAATCAAATTGATGTGGTATCACTTTGTGCTGATACAGAAACGAATTTTTCAATTTTTGATTTGACTAAGGATAGAAAATCTTGGAGTGACTATCAAAGTGATGTGAAGTTTTACGCACATTATCCTAAATTAAATGAAAATGAAAGTAAAGCTGCTGAACGTATAGTTCAAGGTGGAGCGCAGTATTTATTTGCTGTTTCTACTGCTCGACTTAATTCTTCAACTATTGCTTTGAAATTTGGTGACATGGCCACTAAGTTTAATGTAAAGGTGAAAAATAGCGATGGAACTATTAGTACTCCTAAGTCTTTAAAGCTTAAGTTGAAAAATCGTGGTAAACAAAATCTCAAGAATGGTTCAATAATACTGCTTGATTCAAGCAGTGAGGCTATATCGTTTGCTACAACAGATAATGAAGAGTTGTCTGGCTACATTCTTCCACAAACTATTCCTGCAGGTACCATGATGACTGCTGTAATGGGTGATGGAGTGACAATTACAGCTCGTGTTAAAGAAAATGTGACATTGAAACCGGGTGATATCTATGATTTCGTATTTGATAAAAATCAAGCTGACATTATCATTGATCCGGCAATTCCACTATAATTAATTATTTTAATAATAGAATAAAAAAGTCGAGCCTTACCTTAAGACTCGACTTTTTTATTCTATAGCAATCTTATGTACATCAATAGATTCGTCTAAAAATATAGAAGCTGATTCTTTAAACTTTTCTGTAGACTCTGTTGTATAGAATGTACATTTACTGTTCTTAGTGCATTTAGAATCAATCTCAGGATGTCTACTCATATAGTCTTTTAGGCTTTCTGCTACGTATTTTCCTTGCGATATAATATTAATCTCTTTCGCAGTATATTCTTTGATTTTAGGAATTAATATAGGGTAGTGAGTACATCCTAAGATAATCGTATCTATATCCTTATCTTTATTTAAAAGTGAAGTGATGTTTTTTTTAATAAAATAGTCTGCTCCTTCATTTGCTCCTTCATTGTTCTCAACCAAAGGCACCCACATTGGACATGCTTCACCAATAATTGATATATTAGGGAATAGTTTATTTACTTCCAACGGATACGATTCAGATAAAATAGTACCGGATGTGGCTAATATACCTACATGATTATTTCGGGTAATAGTTCCTAGTGCTTCTACCGTAGGGCGGATGACTCCAAGCACCCTTCGATTAACGTCTAGTTGTGGTAAATCATTTATTTGAATACTTCTTAATGCTTTGGCCGATGCTGTGTTGCATGCTAATATAACCAAATGACATCCCATTTCAAATAGTTTTTTTACGGCTTGTAGTGTAAACTCATAAACTACTTCGAATGAACGTGTGCCATAAGGAGTACGTGCATTATCTCCTAAATAGATATAGTCATATTCAGGTAATGCTTCTTTAATCTTACTCAATATTGTTAGTCCTCCATATCCCGAATCGAATATTCCGATTGGACCTGGTTTCTTTGATAAACTTGCGTTCATGTTTTGTTATTGACTTATTGTTTATTACAAAGATATAAAAAAGAAAGAGATGA
>DKPL01000052.1:10739-12113 GCA_002471185.1 Bacteroides sp. UBA7335 | reverse complement strand
TCATCTCTTTCTTTTTTATATCTAGGCTCAATATTATTTAATACCTAATTGAGCTTTCACTTTAGAAGTAAGATCAATGCTTTGAGGACCAACGTAAGGAATTTGAGTACGGGCTAGGTCGAATACATAAACAACACCTTCAGCAGCACCAACTGCTTCGATAGCAGTGTTTAGCTTTTGGTAGATAGGAGTCATTAAGTTTTGTTCAGCCTGTTGCATACCTTGTTGAGCTTCTTGTTGGAATTGCTCTTGTCTTTGCATCATATCTTGCAATTCTTTTTGTCTTCTTTCAGCAATGTTTTGTGGTAAAGAGTCACCAGCAATAGCTTGTTGAAATTCTTGGTATTTTCTATTAAACTCTTCTTGAGTTCTGGTTAACTCTTCTGTATATTTTTTCTGAAGAGCTTCAAGTTCAGATATCGCTTTTGTATATTCGGGCATTGATGGAATAATCTCTGTAGAGTTCATATGACCGAATTTTAAAGTCTGTGCAAATACACCCAATGGGAGTACTAATAAAATTAAAAGTGCAATTTTCTTTAGCATAGTTTTATTTATTTGATAATTATTTTTTTAGTATTATAACTGCAAATGTAAGCAATTAATTTGAATATCCTAATTTAGCCAAAACTTCATTACTGATGTCTATTTTGGGTGAAGCAAATATAATATCTGAAGCTGAAGCTCTATCAATGACTAATGAATAAGATTTTTGTTCTGAAATTTCTTTTACTGCATTGTAAATTTCGTCTTGAATGGGTTTCATTAAACTTTCTCTTTTGATAAAGAGTTCGCCATCTGGTCCAAAATATTTTCGTCTAAGTTCAGAAGCTTCTTTTTCTTTGGCTACAATTTCTTCTTCTTTCTTAGATTTTTGTTCATCCGATAAGAATACCGATTCAGATTGATAGTTCTTATACATTGTCTGCGCTTCTTTTGCTAGTATTTCTACTTCACTTTGCCATTTCTTCGATATCTGATTTAATTGTTCATTGGCACGCTCGTAAGCGGGAATATTTTTCAAAATATACTCCGTATCAATTAAAGCAAACTTTTGAGCATTGGCAGCTAAAAAAGAACCAAACAGTAACATGATAAATAGAATAGACTTTCTCATAACATTTCCCTTTCTAATTAGAAACTAAATTAAAACTCTTGACCTAACACAAAGTGGAAGCGACTACCTCCATATTCTTTAGAACCAAAGACTTTGTCGAAACCATACGCCCAATCAATACCCATCATACCAATCATAGGTAAGAAGATACGTACTCCCAGTCCTGCAGAACGTTTAAGATCGAATGGGTTTACGCGTTTAATATCAGTCCAAGCATTACCTGCTTCAACAAATCCCAATACATAAATGTTTGTACT
>DKPL01000052.1:10397-10576 GCA_002471185.1 Bacteroides sp. UBA7335 | reverse complement strand
CCCAATACATAAATGTTTGTACTTGCTTCAAGCATTAACGGATATCTTAGTTCGATACCCAAGCGTGTATATGCGTAACCCTCATAACCATAAGGAGTCAAAGAGCTATTTTCGTATCCACGCAATCCAATACTTTCTGTTGCATAGCTAGAGTATCCTGTCATACCATCACCACCTAC
>DKPL01000052.1:9740-10227 GCA_002471185.1 Bacteroides sp. UBA7335 | reverse complement strand
CCTGTCATACCATCACCACCTACATCAAATGTTTCAAATGGTGATTTTTTGTATTTATTATAATGACCTAACATACCAAACTCTACGCGAGTCATCAATACCAAACATTTAGGATTAACTGCATAATCCATTAAAGCAGTATATGTTTTTGCTTTAAATTTCCATTTATGGTACTCAATCCAGTTGTATAATTTGTTTCTATTGTCTTGAGTTATTGTTCCATTAGCATTATAATAGCTCTTATAGTCTACACCATCAAACAATGAGTAGGGAGGTGTAAGTTGAGCTGATAATGAGAATTCTGATCCTTGACGAGGGAATAATGGGTTGTCTATAGAACTACGCGCTAACGTAATATTTAAACTAACATTATTACATTTACCATTTGTTACTGGGAAATATTGCCAATCTTTCAAGATGTAGCGTTGAAAAGATAACTCAGCCGACAATGTAAAATAGTCATCTGGCCATTTTAAACGTTTACCCC
>DKPL01000052.1:9375-9562 GCA_002471185.1 Bacteroides sp. UBA7335 | reverse complement strand
TGGCCATTTTAAACGTTTACCCCATCCTATTGATAGTCCCCACATTTGAATTGACTTGTCTGGATCATAGTAGTTCTCATAATTGTTATAGTTACCATAATTATATGAGCCATAACCACCATATCCACTATAATAATTATTATAATAGTTGTTATAATAAGAGCTATTATAATATCTGCTACTAATA
>DKPL01000052.1:437-9203 GCA_002471185.1 Bacteroides sp. UBA7335 | reverse complement strand
TATTATAATATCTGCTACTAATATCAGTTTGTCTTGAGTAGTAAGCCGATACAGAGAATGAATTTGGGCGTTTACCGCCAAACCAAGGGTCAAAGAATGAAATACTATACGATTGATAGTAACGAGCATTTGTTTGTCCACTAATAGTCAATGTTTGCCCATCTCCTTGAGGTAGAATTCCTCTATAATTCTCGCCTGGATGCAATAAGTTAGCAATAGAGAAGTTTGTAAACTTCAAGCTAAGTTTACCAATTACACCAGTTTGTCCCCAGCCTGCTGAGAATTCAACTTGGTCATTTGCTTTTGATACTAAATCATAAGCAATGTCTACAGTTCCATTCATTGGATCTGGTTGAATATCTGGCTTAATGTTTTCTGCATCAAAGTGTCCCATTTGTTGAATCTCACGCATAGAACGCATCAAATCGTCACGGCTGAACAGTTGTCCTGGGCGAGTTCGAAGTTCGCGACGAACAACATTTTCGTATAGACGGTCATTTCCATTGATGGTAATTTTATTAATAGTAGCTTGTCTACCTTCATAAATACGCATTTCTAAGTCAATAGAGTCACCATCAATATTAATTTCAACAGGATCTAAGTTATAAAATAGATATCCATTATTGTAGTAAAGATTACCAATTGCATCCTCATCGCCAGAGATACGTTCATTTAATAATTTTTGATTGTACACATCACCTTTCTTCATGCGTAGCATAAAGTCTAGTTGGTCAGAAGGATACAATGTATTACCTACCCATGTAACATTGCGCAGATAATATTTATCGCCCTCTTCAATCTCCATAAACACATCTACCGTTCTATCATCATGCGCTGCTACACTATCTTTTAAGATTACAGCATCGCGATATCCTAGCTCGTTATACTTATCTATGATTAATTGCTTATCTTCTTCATACTTTTCATTGATAAACTTCTTCGTGCGGAAAAGATTAAGAAGTTTTCCCTTCTCATTTGTCTTTTTCATTACCCGTTTCAGTTTAGCATCAGAAATTGCTTCGTTTCCTACAATTGTTATGCTATTTACCTTAACCTTTTCTTTCTTATCGATATCTACATCTACAATTACTTGGTTTTCATTAGATGCATCATCTCTTTGTGTGATAATAACTTCGGCATTTTTGAAGCCTTTGTCATCGAAATAACGTTTGATAAGTGTTTTAGCGCGGTCTACTAAATTGGGTGTGATTTGACTACCTTTTACCAAACCTAAGCGAGCTTCCAAGTCTTGACGTTCTGACTTTTTTACTCCATGATAGCGTATTTCAGAAATACGTGGACGCTGGGTTAAGCTAATTTTAAGCCATACCTTTCCATCCTCAATTTTGTCTGCGGTAATTTGTACATTAGAGAATAACCCATGTCGCCAATAACGTTTGATTGCCGTAGTGATTTCATCGCCGGGAACTGTAACAGTTTGTCCGATAGAGAGTCCTGAAAGACCTATAAGCACAAAGTCTTCATAGTTTTTAACCCCTTCAACTTTGATATCAGCAATTTCGTATTTCTTGGGTGTTCCCGAATACAAAATAACCGGTTTTGCGGCTTCGTCAGTGCTGGTTTCTTGTGCCCAGCCTGTCAATGTTCCTCCTAACAGGCAGATAAACGTTACGAATATAAGAGAAATACGATAATGCATTTATGTTATGATTATATGTTTTTGATTAACTGATTTGTTCACTCGTTTGTCCGAATCTACGTTCTCTTTTTTGGTAATCCATTATAGCTTCTCGCAATTCGTTGTTTCTAAATTCCGGCCAGAAAGTCTCGCAGAAATAGAGTTCTGAATAGGCGCACTGCCATAAAAGATAATTGCTCAATCTCAATTCACCACCTGTTCGGATCAGTAAATCGGGGTTGGGCATAAAGTTTGTTGTCAAGTGCTCCTGTATAGTCTCACTTGTTATATTTTCGGGTTTCAATTTTCCTTTTTCTACTAAAGTCGCTATTTGTCGAGTGGCTTCAGTAATTTCCCATTGCGACGAATAACTTAGAGCTAATATTAAGCACATGCCTGTATTACTCGAAGTGTTTTGTTCGCAAGTTTTCAACCTATCTTGAACTTTTATAGGAAGTTTACTCATATCACCAATAGTGCGGAAGCTGATATTGTTTTTCATAAATGTTTCCTCTTCTATTGAGTCAAGAAGAAGTGACATTAGTGCTTCGATTTCGGCTGTTGGTCTATTCCAATTTTCTGTTGAAAATGTGTATAAAGTCAAATATCTGACTCCTAAACGAGCTGCTTCCTCAGCAATGACGTGCACCGTTTCGGCACCAGCTTGATGTCCGAATGTACGCTCGTATCCTTGTGCTTTGGCCCATCTACCATTGCCATCCATAATGATAGCGATATGTCTCGGTATACGGTTCAAATCTATTTGTTCTTTATCAGACATTCTTGTTAATAATTACATTCTTTACACTTAGGAAAAAGGTCGTAAGTTAAAAACAGCATGGTAAAACTATAACTGTCTTTGTTCTTTAATCCTTTTCCCTTTATTTGATACGGGTCGTTAAGCTGTAACTCCTCTTTATTAGTTACATCCAACTTATCGCTAAAGCTAAAGCGCATTGTAAACTCGCATCCTATATTTAATCGTTCCTTTAATTTGTATTTCACACCTATACCAAATGGAATATTCACTGTGAATACTCCTGACGCTGGAGGAGGAGCATAGGTAAATCCAAATCCACTTGTAATATAAGGAGTGAAACGTTTTCCTCCTCTATATCCAAATCCAGTGCCATAAGGCAAGAAGTTATATTCAAACTGAGCTCCTAAGTCGAATATTGTTCTTTTAAAACTAGCTACTCCTTCAAAAGGATACTGGTTGCTGAAGTTTTTAGTATCACCGCTTATTCTTCCTACAATTAAGTTTCCTTTTATAGCCATACGAGGATTTATTAGATACCTAACCATGACTCCTCCTGCTATGCCTATATTTTTAAAAGGAGTGGTATAGTTGGCGTCTCCCATGTAGAAGGATCCTCCTAGCGTACCACCTAATTCGAGCTTATATTCTTCATTGCTTTGGGCCATTACATTGAATGGCATAAGCAATAATATTATTAGATAAAAAACCAGCCTTTTCTTTTCAATCACCATAATTATTGTGTTTCTAAGATTCCATTTTTATAAATAGAACGGCTGTATCATTCGAAAATTGTATTCTACCTCTTTATTGTATCTTAAAACCTAGCTTATTGAGTTTGCCTCTCCAAACCTCATTAGGGTTGCTCAAAGTCAGCCAAATAAAGTTGTTAGAATCTACTACAAGTGAGTAATCAGTATTTGATTTTCTAATACTTTCCGGTAGCATAAACATATCTTTTTGTTCTTTCCACACAATTCCTGCTTCTGACTTATAAAATGTAGCAAAATCTTTGCCCATGATGTAGAATGCATCTCCATAATAGATTATTGAAGGATCTTCTAACTTAGGACAAGTATATTTTGATTCACTAATTAGTGCAGCCCACTCTTGTCCCTCCATATATCCCCAAGCCACGGTTGCCGTATCTGCTTCAGTTGGGTTTACGATATTTCCTACAATTAATGCATTTTCTACCCCAATGCGTGTAGTATAAACAGTAGCTGAAATATTATTTCTAGGAAAGCTTTGAGGAACAATACCACCTGTTGTCCAAGACGCTCCATCAGTTGTACAGAAACGTTCTACCATGGTCGATACTCCACTGTTGTCTGTCTCGTTAAAGGTTTTGATGGCAGTCATGATATTATTAATGGGTGTGATGAAAGTAACCATACCTCCGCCCAGTGGTGATTCAACCCAACTGATACCATCTGTTGATATATATGATTTATCACTACCTGAAACTGTTGCGTATAGTTTGTTTTCGAAGTTTACAATTGAAGTAAGATTTGTCGATGGAAGTCCGCTTACACTAGCTTGGTTCCACGATTTGCCATTGGTCGTCGATGCGTAATAAACTGGGCTTCCAGCTCCATACACAAATATTTGATCATTAAGCAACACCGATTTTTGTTCGCCGGTGATTTGTGGTGCATAGTTGGTAGTCCAAGCTGTAGCTCCCCATTCTAGAGAGTCTGGCTGTTGTTGATGAACACGCACTTCAAGCGAATAGGTTTTTGTATTAACCCCATTAGGTGCCCATACTTTAAACATCATTGGCTTCTCCATTGTTCCAACTAAATTGACAGAGTCAGCAATGCTAAAAATAGAATCCTGAGAATTGTCATGATTACGGATACTAATCACACCTGCAGTGGTCATTTTTGTAATTAAGATACTGTTGATAATCGTGTCTGATCCAACAGGGAGTGAATCTTGATTGTAGATTTGTCCTTTTAATTGATCGATTGTGAAAACATAGTTTACCCCAAGCACCGCATCTAGCTCAAAGGCTTGTACTAAAGCGTTTGGACTATATTCGTACTCTTCGTTGTCGCCAAGACAAGAACTCATTGTGAAACATAAAAGTAAGAAGCTTGAAATAGCTGCTAATGATTTTATTCTCATTTGTCAGATTGTGTTTATTTACAAATTGCAAAAATAGAAACATTTTTTTCCTTATTGAATGAAATAAGTAAGTTTTATATAAAATTATAGATAATATAGTTGTAAAACCGATAAAGTTGTATTATAAAAGGGATATGCTTTTTAATATTGCCATGTTTTCATCTACGTCTTTGTTCTTGTGTAGACTATTGTTGTTTCTCTATTTCAATTTACTGTTTAGTCGTTATGTTATTTGTAATGTGTGTTTTGTTTGTCTTAAGAATCTCTTTTTCTGTGCTTTCTTTTCTTATGTTTGGTTTGCTACGTAGGTTTTTGGCTTGAGTATAAACAGCAAAAGTTAAATAGCTGTATACTTGATACAACTACTTAACTTTTGTTGTGAAAATATTAAAATACTACTTATTTGATGTTTGGATTGATTTTATTCCATTGGTCAATAGCAGGAATTATTCCCATTTCAATCACTTCATCTCTAAGTTTGCATAAGTGTTCGTAACTTCTTTCCAAGTCAGCCTCTTCTTGTGCAGTTCCGTTAGGTTCCTTGTAGTGAACTCCATTTTTGTCGATAACAGTTTCCATAGCCATCATGATGTGATCAAACTTCTTGTCTGAAACATATACACCGGCAGGCCATTCGAAAACTTTTCCACCCATAGCTGCAGCAATCATCTCAATTGAAATGTATGCAGGACTTTGGAATGAAGAGCGTCCGCGTAGGTCGATAATGTTTTTTCCACCTTGTATAACTCTTAGTTTGATAGCATCCCAATCAGCTCCCGGGATACGTCCAGACTCAATCCACTTGCTCAATGACTCTCCATCGATAGATGTTGTTGAAGCAAATACTGCCATTTGTTCGCCATGTCCGCCGTAGGTACGACAGTTTTCTACTTTTGAAGTCGGAAGCTTTAAATATTTACATAGTTCGCTTCTTAAACGTGTGCTATCTAGTGCTGCTAAGGTTGATACTTGAGTAGGTTTCAAACCGGCATAAAGTAAAGTAATCAAACCTGTGATATCGGCAGGGTTGAATACGATAACCACATGTTTTGCGTTAGGGCAATATTGGCGTATGTCTTTACCTAATTGTGCAGCAATTTCGGCATTTCCTTTTAGTAAATCCTCACGAGTCATACCAGCTTTGCGAGCTGCTCCACCCGAAGATACAATATAATCAGCTCCTGATAATGCTTCTTTAATATCTGAAGTGAAAGTAATATTAACATCATCAAAACCGCAATGGAACATCTCCTCTGCTACTCCTTCTAATGCTGGTGCAAAAGGGTCGTACAAACAAATGTTTGGTGTAAGTTTCATCATTAAAGCTGTTTGAGCCATGTTTGATCCAATCATACCGGCTGCTCCTACAATTGTTAGCTTTTCGTTAGTTATAAACTTCATAATTATATTGAATTAAATGAATAATATATTTTATTTGGTTACAAAGATAACGGCTAACTTCGAGTAATGTTCATCGAAAATAGTTGTTGCCCATAACGAAAAGTGATAATTAATAAATAGGTTATCATACATTTACCTTATCTTTGCCATTCAAATCGCAGCGATTGCGATTTGTGCAAATTATTCAATCTTTTAAAGATTCAAAATTATGAGTATCGAGTTAGGAAAGTTCAACCACTTAGAGGTTGTAAAACAAGTTGATTTTGGTGTATATTTGGATGGTGATGAGTTGGGGGAGATTCTTCTACCTACGCGCTATGTGCCTGTTTCGTGCGAAATAGGCGATTTCTTAAATGTCTTTCTTTACTTAGATAGTGAGGAACGTCTTATTGCTACTACATTGACGCCTTATGTTCAAGTTGGCCAATTTGCTTTTCTCGAAGTTGCATGGATTAATCAGTTTGGTGCTTTTCTAAACTGGGGGTTGATGAAAGATTTGTTTGTTCCCTTTAGTGAGCAAAAAATGAAAATGCAGGTAGGCAAGAAATATATAATTTATGCCTATTTAGATGAAGAGAGCTATCGTATTGTTGCTTCTGCCAAAGTTGAACGATATTTATCTAAAGAAATTCCCGATTATGAACCCGGCACTGAGGTTGATATATTGGTGTGGCAAAAAACAGATCTTGGTTTTAAAGTTATTATCGAAAATAAATACCCTGGTTTGATGTATGATAATGAAATTTTCCAAGATTTATTTACCGGAATGCGCCTAAAGGCTTATGTGAAACAGGTGCGTGAAGATGGTAAGATAGATATTATGTTGCAGAAGTCGGGTAAAGCTAAGGTCGAAGATTTTTCTGAAGTGCTTCTTCGATACATTAAAGAACATGATGGTGATATTCCATTCAGCGATAAGAGCGATGCCGATATTATTTACGATACTTTCAATGTAAGTAAGAAGACATTTAAAAAAGCTGTTGGCGATTTATATAAAAAGCGGCTTATTGTGTTGCGTGAAGGGGCTATATCTTTGGCGAAAGCCTAAATATGATAGGGGAATCCCTAAAATAGAATAGAGAGTTTCATTAGGGTGAGGAATTTTCTCACCCTATTTTTGTAATATCAAAATGAGAATACTAACTAATATTAATGCTATGAAAATAATGCATACTTTTGGAATACTGTTGATGATACTAATGATTACCGGATGTTCTTCGGTTTTTGTAAGCAATAAACAACTGATGGAGATTACGCCTGGGATGACGACTAAAGATGTTTTAAAGGTGTTGGGTACTCCTGATAATAGAAGATTTGAACATCAATACGAAGAGTGGGAATATCTTCGAAATACGGTAATGGGAGAGACGAAAGTTATTTTGGTGCGTTTTGTCAATCATAATGTGGTTGCTATGGAGTCCTTTGACCACATGCCGGTAGCTCAACCTGCTCTGCCTGTTACTCCTCGTTCTGAGGCTCAATGATTGGTTGGTGTTATGCATCAAAATAAGAAACTATAATATAAACAACTAAATATAGACAATTATGAAAAAGGTTATTTTATTTCTGTTTGCTATTGCTATCACTACTATGAGTAGTGTATGCATGGCCGGTATGAGCAATAGCCGTGTACGCAAAGAAACTCGATTCTTGACTGATAAGATGGCATACGAGTTAAAGTTGACTAATGCTCAATATAATGATATTTACGAAATCAACTATGATTTTATTTACTCTATACGCAACACTATAGATTATGTAGTGCGTGGTTACGAATGGGCAATCAACGATTATTACGATGCACTCGATGAACGCAATGATGAATTACGCTGGGTGTTAAACAATTCACAATATCGTAGATTTATGAATATGGACTACTTCTACCGTCCTATTTATATTGTAAATAACCGTTGGAACTTCCGTATATACAATATCTATATCAATACACATCAGTTCTATTATCCTAAACCTTATCATTATAATAGCTATTATGGTGGCAACAGACGTCCTTATTATTCGGGACCTAGTTACTACAAAGGAAGATACAATCACGATAGTTACTATAAAGGAAGTCATAGTGTGAGAAATGATCGAGTTTATCAATCAAACAGACGCTCTGATTTTGGATCGGTCAATGTTCGTCCCAACTCGTCTACACGCCCTAGTAATATAGCCGGACCAAGTTCTCGTCCTGGTACATCTACTACTCGCCCGAGTGATAATAGTGGAACAACCCGTCCGAATAGTTCGAGCAATCGCCCAAGTAGCAATAGTTCAAGTAACCGTCCGGGATCGTCTACTACTCGTCCGAGCGATAATAGTGGGACAACTCGTCCGAATAGTTCGAGCAATCGTCCAAGTAGCAATAGCTCAAATAGCCGTCCGGGGTCGTCTACCACCACTCGTCCCTCTAGTTCAAACAGTAGCAATCGTGATGCCTCGAGCAGTAGAAAAGAGAATACCACAAGTCGTCCAAGTTCTAACTCTTCTTCGAGTACAAGAAAGTCGGATAACTCTACTCGTTCGTCATCTTCATCAGATGATGCAACCCGTTCTTCGGAGCGTAAAAGTAGCTCAAGGCGATAGTTTATAATGCATCCCTATAAAAAAGCTCCTCAAAGCCTCTTTTTTCTCTGTTGTGTTGGAAGTGGTTTTTGTGGAGTTTTTTGTTTAGTAATCAGATGTTTATCTGCTATTTTCGCTTTTTGGCTGGTTTCTTATTTGAAATAAATTCATGGTCTGAGCAAAATAATTTGCATTTTTTTCTCGAAAAATTTGGTGAGAATAGTGAAAGTACCTATCTTTGCACCCGTTAGAAAAACGCGGAAATAGCTCAGTT
>DKPL01000052.1:0-218 GCA_002471185.1 Bacteroides sp. UBA7335 | reverse complement strand
TTCGAGTCTCGTTTTCCGCTCTTTATTGATGGATGCTCGAATGGTGGAATCGGTAGACACGAGGGACTTAAAATCCCTTGGCCATTACGGCTGTGGGGGTTCAAGTCCCCCTTCGAGTACAAAAAGGGAGTTGTTGAAAAACAACTCCCTTTTTTTTTGAATCTGCAGATAAACTTAGTTGTTGATATAATATTTATGGCTCAAGCAAAATAATAGGT
>DKPL01000037.1:29794-30165 GCA_002471185.1 Bacteroides sp. UBA7335 | reverse complement strand
CACTAGTGTAATAAGTTTGGATGTATGAATGATGGGAAGCTATAACTGTTTTATTGATAATATTTAATTTGCTTTTTGATCGATATTATCGATATGGTGTTTTTAGTAGACATTATGTTTATAATATATAAAATACTTGTTATGAAAAATATCTATATTTGTGATTAATTAATTAAGATATTATTTTAATATTATTGGATGGAGTTAATCTGTGAATATTATAGGGTAAATAAATTTATCGATTTACCATGTTTGACTTGTCGTAATAAAATTGATCACAATGTTTAAGCTTAATAAGAGATTTCCTAAATTATCTAATACTTTTATACAAAATAGATTTATATTTTATTTCTATGCACTTCTTATAACGG
>DKPL01000037.1:29342-29597 GCA_002471185.1 Bacteroides sp. UBA7335 | reverse complement strand
ATGTTATATTACTTTTCAATATCTACTATTTGTGATAATACATATAATGCATTTCACCGTTATATTTTAGATGCTATAATTGTATTGTTGCCTTATTGGGTATTGCCTAATAAGATAAAAAAATGGTGCTGGGGTATTGTTTTTATTATTTTTATTTGGATTTTAGCACAGGTGTTATACGTTAGAACTTATGAATCTATAATGCCTTTTTCTTCCTTTTTGCTGGTTAATAATTTCTCTCCTTTATTATTTCAT
>DKPL01000037.1:28783-29153 GCA_002471185.1 Bacteroides sp. UBA7335 | reverse complement strand
ATTTCTCTCCTTTATTATTTCATAGTGTTATAGCCTCTTTTAGAATAATTGATGTTTACCTTTTTATACCGATAGTTATTGGTTACTTTATTTATCGATTTAAGCTAGGAAAACGTGTGCGGGAAACTCCAAATCAATGGATTTGGTTTGTTTTTCCACCACTTATAAGTTTGGTCTTATTTGTCGGGTGTCAAGTTGTATTGGCAGTAAAGTATTATCAATCAGAAAAAGATAGAATTGCTTCGAATTTTCTCTCACGATATACAAACTCTTGTGGTGATGCTTATTACTATTATTCAAATGGTTATGTAGCTTATTTTATCTACTCAGTGTGGGGAACTATTTTTAATAATGAAAAACTGACAGAAGT
>DKPL01000037.1:11622-28544 GCA_002471185.1 Bacteroides sp. UBA7335 | reverse complement strand
AATGTAATACTTATTATTGTTGAATCTTTAAATACATGGACTATTGATTTTAAGTTAGACCATCAATATATAATGCCAAATCTCCATGAATTAACTAAGCAGAAAAATGTGCTTTATGCTGATAAATTAGTATCTCAAGTAAAAAATGGAAGGTCTAGTGATGGGCATCTGATCATAAACACGGGTTTATTACCTATCGAAAATAATGTTGTTACTGCTGTAGCTTATGGAGATACTAAATTCCCCTCTTTGGCTAAAACTTTAAATTATACTGAGAGTATTGAAATTATTGGTGATAACTCAAATTTCTGGAATCAAAATATTACTTATAAAAGTTATGGTTATGATAGATTATATGATCAAAATATACTCTCTAAATTTTACAAACGGGATATTAAGGATCGAGAAATATTGGATTTTGCTATTTTAGAACTGAAAAAAATGCAACAGCCTTTTTTTGCTCAAATAGTTACTATCACGATGCATGCTCCTTATTATAAGCTAAATATACCAATTACTCGAATTTCAGAATCGAAGAGTTATGATATCGAAACTCTAAACTATTTAGAGTATGTAAATTATACTGATAAGGCTATTGGCAAATTTATAAATGATTTAAAGCGTAGTAATTTGTTTGATAACAGTATTGTTGTTATCACTGCTGATCATAATGAGTTCAACTATAATAGAATAGAGAATAGGGAGTTGGCACTAAAAAAAGATAAGTACTGTCCATTAATTATATTAAATGTAGCTCAGCCGCTTTACTATAGTCATGAAGCTGAACAGATTGATATTTATCCTACTTTATTGGATGTAATAGGTAAAAATGATTATTTTTGGAAAGGATTGGGGAGAAGCTTGTATCGAAAGAGTAACGATACGATTAATTATAATAAATGGGACCTGTCAAAGCAAATTATTCAAACACGCTATTTTGATAAGGTGAATATAAATTCTTTTTAGCTTTTGTACTGTTTTTTTTGATTCTATTTAAAGGTCATTTAAATGAAACCGCAAAAAGCAGACTTTTAAAGCAGAAATAAACAGAGAGAGGGTGTTATTGCTGAAGTAAATGGAGTGTATTTTGATCGCGGAGGTTATTATAATAGCACTTTAGTATTTCTCCAAAATAGTCGTTTGGCGAAACGGCATCAAACAATGTAAGGCTTGAAAATACTTTCTGATAATCAATTTTCCCCAATACATGATCTAAGTTTTGTGGATTGGTGCGAGTTAGTGCTTTGCAAGCTTCTCTTAACCGAGTATTAAGAAGTGTATTTTTGAGATAGGCTTGAGCCTCGTCAATGCTTGATATCCCATAATAGGTAGCATTGTAACTATGGCCTAACCCTTTAAGCTGTGGAAAGATATACCAGACCCAATGGCTACGTTTGCAACCATTGTTTAACTCTTTCAGCGCAGTTTGATAGATGTTGTTTGCATCTTGTGCATCGATAAAGCGCTGCAGGTGGAATGGGTCTGTTGTTTCTTTCATAATCGCTTTTAATTCTTTCTATCCCTGTGTAATCGCATAAATAACTATACCAAGTGTGGTTAGTAAACCCACATATGCGATAACGGAGGTTTGCTTGGCATGGGCAAAATTAGTTTTGTCTACCAAGCGCAAAAGTCCGTACATGATAGCTGCACCACATCCTCCTACCAGCATTCCGGCAATTAAGTCGCCAGGGTAGTGTAGACCTAAATAGATACGGGTGTAGCAATTGACTACTGCCCAACAGCAGATAAATAGACTGAGCCAACCTTTGCGAAATAATAAAATCAAGAAGAAGGCAAGACCGAAAGAATTGGATGCGTGGCATGAAGGAAATCCATAACCTCCACCACGACGTCCGTTTACTATGTAGGCTAAATCGGCTATTGGACTGCCTTCGGCTGATGGGCGAGGACGCTCTACAATGGGGCGTATCACACTGGCACAAATTTGATCGGCAAAGGTGATGGTGAGTGCAATAGCTATCAAACAAAACAGTACGGTTTTCCAAGAATAGTTTTTTAGCAACACATAGAGTATACTGACATACATTGGAATCCAAATGAATTTTCCGGTAAAAATACTCATGAAGTAATCCCAAAACGTGCTGTGGAAACTGTTCAGATATAGAAATAAGCTTTGGTCGGCATTGGCCATGGTTTCAATAATTCCGTTCATGATGGGGTTTTATTTTAGCGTTTAGCAATATCATCGTAAAGCTTTTGCAAATAAGCTTTTCCGTTTTTTAAATTCTCTTCTATTTTCTCGGCAGATCCTTTACTATTTATTACTTGGCTTGAACTGCAGTCGAACACAACTTCTTCTTGTTCAGGACTAACCCATCCGAGGAAGTCGGGCATAGTAAAAAAAGCAAAATGGGGTGAACCGGGGTTGAGTATATCTTTACTGAAGGTGAATTCTTCGTGAGAGATATCTAATTGATTTAATAAAGTAGCAGCAATGTCTATTTGAGAACCAATAGTGTTGATACGTGCAGGCTCGTTGATAACGCCACCGCTAAGTATCATGGGTATTTTAAAACGACCGGCTGATTCATTTTGAATGTTATAGGGATAGCATCCTAAGTGGTCGGGTACTAAAACAACCAACGTGTTGTTCCATAAAGGCGATGTTTTAAGTTCATCAATAAACTTGCCAATACACTCATCGGTATAGGCAAAGGCGTTTAAGCGTTCATCTTTTAGTTTGTTGTAAGGCACATCAAAGGGCTCATGACTACTTGAAGTTTGTAACGCTACAAAGAATGGTGACTGTAATTTACCTTCTTCTAAATTTCCCCAAAGTTTGTCGAACACCACTTCATCATGTGCGCCCCATTTGCTCAATCGTTCACCAGCTGGAAAGTCTTTGTCGCATACAATATTGTCAATGCCCATTGATATAAGGTATGAACGCATATTGGTAAAGTCGGCATCTCCACCATAGTAATAGTATAAATGATAACCTTCTGCTTTTAAACTTTTGGGAATAGAGGGTAAGCTTTGAGTTTTACGAGCATACTTCATGATGCTAGTGGTAGGTTGAGCCGGATAACCACTGAAAATGGATACTAAACCACGGTCGGTACGAAAGCTGTTAGCATAAAAATTGGTGAATAGTATGCCTTCGTTGGCAATGCGGTCTACATGAGGAGTAATTTCGGTATCTGCTTCGAGGGTCTGAAGCAAATACGATGAAAAACTTTCCATAATAATCATCACAACATTGGGGCGTGTATTGTTGATCAGCTTTTGTGAATCAGCAGATGATGGTTTCTGTGTTAGTTTCGCGAAACGAGCATCGGCTTCTTCCGCTTCCAGTAGTCGATATTGCTTATCAAACTTGGTTTGTCGCATGAATGAATCGATAAAACTAAAACATGGATTTATAGCAGCATGGTTGAGGCGCTGATTGTTGCTAAAATAAACTTTACCTATGTTCATCGTAGAAACGGTAAAGCCACCGCGTATAGGGATAAATAGTAACCCTGTGAGTATTAAGAAGATGAGGCTGTCATTGATGCGATGGAAGGGGAGCTTAAGAGATTCTTTGCCTAGGGTAAGAGATAATGCGAAAAATAATGCTGCGGCATAGATAAACATGCTCACAAATCCCACAAGGAGTAATCCAATAGTAACGCTGGCAAAGGCATCCTTAGGCGAAGAAAAGAAATAAAAAAATGGGGTAGAGTCTAGTCGAAACCCCCAATAATCATAAAGTCCTAAGTCTAATATAAAAATGGATGATATAAAGAGTGATACTAGAATAAAATAGCCTTGAAATATTTTCTTTAAGAGTTCGCTATTGGTCCACACCGATACAATCGAGAGTATACCCGGAATTATGGTGAGATAGCCGGCAAAAGAGAAATCGAGTGGGAGGCCATTCCATATTACTTTAAACCAATCGCTTATGGTGATATTATCAAATAAACTATGATAATAAGCCATAAATATGGGCTTTTGCAAAATGAATATGAGGATAAATAATAAATAGATAGCGATAAGTCGAAAAAGCCTTCTTTTCATTACAAATTATTTAAAAAGATTGAACGCAGACAAAGGTAACACACTTTTAGCTATCTTTGTCTATTATAGGTTATAAAAAATGTACTTGCAATGGAAAAGATAGCAAAGGATATAACTGAATTAATAGGCAATACGCCACTATTAATGCTAAATAATTTTAGTGCTAAATATAAGCTCTCCAAGCCGTTTTTGGCTAAGTTGGAAAGCTTTAACCCGGGCGGGAGTGTGAAAGATAGAGTAGCATTGGCTATGATAGAGGATGCTGAAATGAAAGGTAAACTTCATCCTGGAGCTACAATCATTGAACCAACTAGTGGAAATACCGGAGTGGGGTTGGCAATGGTGGCTACTATTAAGGGGTATCAACTCATCTTGACAATGCCCGAAACAATGAGTATTGAACGCCGCAACCTGCTGAAGGCTTTGGGAGCGTCTATTGTGTTGACCGATGGAACCGAAGGAATGGCTGGCTCTATTACAAAGGCTAAAGAACTGCTTGAGAAAATTCCAGGTTCGGTAATTCTTCAACAATTCGAAAATCAATCTAATGCCAATCAACATGAGTTGACCACGGGTGAGGAGATCTGGAGAGATACTGATGGGAAAGTGGATGTATTTGTGGCCGGGGTAGGTACGGGTGGCACAGTAACCGGTGTGGCCCGAGCGTTGAAAAAACATAATCCGAATGTTTATGTGGTAGCGGTTGAACCGGCCTCTTCTCCTGTACTTTCGGGTAAAGAAGCGGGGAATCATCGCATTCAGGGAATAGGTGCAAACTTTGTTCCTGCTATTTATGATGCTTCGGTTATTGATGAGGTAATGCCTATTGAAGATGATCAAGCTATAAAAGGTGGACGAGAATTGGCTATGACCGAAGGTATATTGGCTGGAATATCATCGGGGGCAGCTGCATATGCGGCTGCACAATTGGCTATGCGTCCAGAGTTTAAAGATAAAACGATTGTGGCTTTATTGCCCGATACGGGTGAACGCTATTTGTCTACTGAGCTTTTTGCTTTTGATGCCTATCCTTTGGAGCTTGATTGAAGAATAGGTATTGAAAATATGGAGCGATGGCTTTGATTGATATTAATACATTAATGATAATGAGATATTTATATTTGACTTTTTTATTGTTTTTTTCTTGTTCGTATGTAGGAGCGCAAGATTCTTATAAAGTACTTTCGGAAAAGGCTATCGGTTATATTGAAATGGATAGTCTTGAACGTGCTGAAGTTTTACTGAAAGAGGCTATGGCGCTTGAACCGGCCAATCCTTACAATGCATTGTTGTTTTCTAATTTAGGGTTGATTCAAAAACGAATGAATAAGTATGAGCAGGCGGTAGAATCATATACTTATGCAGTAAATATGGCTCCTACTACTTTACCTATCATTTTAGACAGGGCTGCTTTATATCTTGAATTGGGTATGTTAGATCAAGCTTGTTATGATTATGTGAAGGTACTCGATATTGATAAAGGAAACAAAGAGGCTTTGATGATGCGTGCTTATATTTATCAAACTCGTAGAGATTATAAATTGGCACGAACAGACTATCAACGTTTACTAGAGGTTGATCCTGCAAATTATAATGCACGCTTAGGACTTGTAACATTAGATCAGAATGAGATGAAATATAAGGAGGCGCTAGAAGGAGTTAATAGTTTGCTGTTAGAGTATCCTGAAGACGCTATACTATATGTGGCGCGTGCTGATGTGGAGCGCGAAATGAAGCATACTGATTTGGCATTGACCGATTTGGATGAGGCAATTCGATTGAATCCTTCTTTGATTGATGCTTATCTATTACGAGGAGATATTTATCTTTTGTTGGGAAAGAAGGTGTTGGCTAAAAATGATTTTGAAAAAGCTATAAAACTGGGTGTTCCGACTGCGCAGTTAAGCAGTCGGTTGAGTCAATGTAAGTAAAAATTAAACTACCCCTTCGTATTGCCTAATAACCTCTACAAAATCTTTTCCGTATTTGTTTTTTTTGTACTCTCCAATACCGCTTACATTACCAAATTCTTCGATGGTAGTGGGGCGGGAGATGGAAAGTAAATGCAACACTTTGTCGGTCAATACAATGTAGGCAGGCAAAGCTTCTTGCTCTGCTAACTGCTTGCGAAGTGCACGCAATGCTTCGAATAAGTTCTCGTTTTCGATAGCCGGCATTGCCATTGGTAGCTCTTTCTCTACTACTACTTTTTTCTTCTTCTGTTTTGTTATTGTTTCGGTGCGAGTAATGATAACTAATGAGGCTTTAGAACGACCAAATAGTATATCGCTACCGCTACTGGTGATTTTTAAATGGTTTTTCTCGTTGTAGGCTATCTCGAAATAACCAAGCTGAAGCATCTGTAGCAAATAGTCTTGCCAATCGCGAGCGGGGATATCTCTACCAGCTCCGAATGTTTTTAATTTATCGTACTCTTTTTCGGTAATGTCTGCCGAAAATGATCCTCTTAAGATATCAACCAACATACTTACCCCAATTTGTTGATTGGTGCGAGCAATGGCACTTAGTGCTTTTTGTACAATCACTGTCCCGTCAAAGCGTTGTGGTGGGTTTTTGCATACGTCGCAATTGCCACAATCTTCGTTTGATACTTCGTTGAAGTAGTTTAAAAGTATGCGACGGCGACAAATATCCGATTCGGCATACTGTTGCATTCGCTGAAGCTTCTCCAGATTAACATGCTGTTGTTTGCTTTCTGTAGCAAATTTGGTCAATAAAATCAGATCGGCTAGCGAATAGAATAATATAGTGTCGGCGTTCATACCATCGCGTCCGGCTCTACCAATCTCTTGATAAAAACTTTCTATGCTTTTGGGTAGGTTATAGTGGATTACCCAACGTACATTTGATTTATCAATTCCCATGCCAAAGGCAATGGTAGCACATACTATTTGAATGCGATCGTTTATAAAATCGCTTTGAGTCTCATTGCGTTGCTGAGAGGATAGCCCGGCATGATATACTCCGCTTTTGATGTGATGTTTTTGTAACATCTGTGCTACCGATTCGGCTTTGCTTCTACTCATACAATATATTATCCCACTTTCATTAGCGTGCTTATCAATAAAATCAAGAATAGCTTTGTGCTTTTCTTTTTGCTGAAATCCACGCTTAACCGTCAAACTGAGATTAGGGCGGTCGAATGAAGATATAAAAACTCTTGGGTCTTTTAAGCGAAGCTGATTGATAATGTCGTCACGTGTTATTCTATCTGCGGTTGCAGTTAATGCTATAATGGGTACTTGAGGAAAGCGTTGATGAAGTATGCTCATTTGGGTATACTCCGGACGAAAATCATGTCCCCATTGTGAGATGCAATGTGCTTCGTCGATGGCAAAAAGCGAAATTTGAATGTTGTTCAAAAAGTAATCAAACTCCGATAAAAGCTTCTCGGGAGAAATGTATAGTAGTTTCAGTTTGCCGGTAATGCAAGCTCTTTTTATTTCGGCATTTTCAGTTTCGTCATTGTTGCTGTTTAATGCTGCTGCTGCGATACCATTAGCTTTTAATGCTTCAACTTGATCTTTCATTAGTGAAATCAATGGCGAAATAACTACTGCTGTTCCTTCGCATAAAAGAGCAGGAAGCTGATAACAAATTGATTTACCACCGCCGGTAGGCATTAATACTAAACAGTCTTTTTTTTGTATTATATGTTGAATTATCTCTTCCTGTAACGGACGAAACTTTTCGTAACCAAAATAATTTTTTAAAACTTGAATCATACAAACATTTTGTCTTTTTGCAAAGGTACGGTTTTCTTTGATGTATAGATTGTGTTTGCGATTCAAAATATATAAGCTTTGTGTTTATTATAGGATTATATATATAGTTTTATCTCCTTGTTTTTTATTGTTATGCTTTATTTATACAACCATGTTACTTTCTTCTATTTTCTTAAATGTGTTGACTATTATCTAATGAAGGTATTAACCTAAAAAATATAATCCAATATGAGAATCTCTAATTTTATGGGTTACTTTCTTTGTTAAGGGTATTTGATGGTACGGACTTGCTTTTTGTATCTTTAATAATGACTTAATTGTGTGGTTTATACAGGTTCAATAAAATTGAATCATTATTTGAGGTAAATATCTAATTGTTTTTTAGTAGGATAATTTCATATCTAATTTTGGGTTAGAATTTAATTTTTTGCTCTTTAAAAATGTGAGATAGACAGATAATAAATACATTTTATGCAAGGGGTATTTTCTTATTTTTTATAATAATAAGTGTTATGATTTGATTTTTGATTAGTTCTTGATAACAATTATTTGTTTTATTAAACTGTGTGTTCTATTGATCTAAATAAGGGAGCTGTTTACTTATTGAACTGATTTATAGGTGGAAAAAACTTTTATTTTGACTTTTTGCTGCTATATGGTGGAAAAATTTATACGAAAAATTTGTATATTTGAAAATAATGTTTGAAATTTGTAACAAATAATATAACTAGGAAGTAGTTATATTCATATACAAATCCTAACCAGTTAATTAAATGAGTGATTTAGAAAACAAAAACCAAGAAGAAACTCCTACTAGGCGCCCTTACAATTTACGGGAGAAAAAGGAGAAAAAGGCTGCATACCGTTCTTTGATCAGACCGGAATTGGCAGACGAATTGTATGATAAGATTTTGAATATTGTAGTGGTCCAAAAGAAATACAGAGACCCTGATTATTCTGCTAAAGATCTTGCTAAAGAATTAAAAACAAACACACGTTACTTATCAGCTGTTGTTAATTCACGTTTCGGACAAAATTATTCTTGCTTGTTGAATGAGTACAGAGTAAAAGATGCTTTGCACTTACTGACTGACAAACGTTATGCTGATAAAAATGTGGAAGAAATTAGTGCGATGGTAGGCTTTGCTAACCGTCAGTCGTTTTATGCTGCTTTCTATAAGAATGTAGGTAAAACTCCTAATGGCTATCGCAGAGATTATGCAGAACAACAAGCTAAATTGAAATAGTATTGTGCTCTAATAAGCATTGAAGGGAAGTATATCCGATAAGAATCGGTTATACTCCCTTTTTGTATTTTTTATATGTTCTTTATTAAATAGCTTATAATAAGCTTATTTGTATTGCTACGCATAGACTTAATTTGTAAAACAAACCCTTCTATAAAACATTTTGATGAAAAGAAAGTTCTTTTATTCAGTGGTGGTTGCCGCTTCTCTTTTGACTACAGGATGTAGTACAAAAGATCAATCTACAACTAATAATTTTGATTATACAGTGGAAAAATTTGCAGACTTACAAATCTTACGTTATCAGGTTCCTGGATTTGATGAATTGAGCCTGAAGCAAAAAGAGTTGATTTATTATTTAACTCAGGCGGCTCTCGAAGGTCGTGATATCTTATTCGATCAGAACGGAAAGTATAATCTACGTATTCGTAGAATGCTTGAGGCTATCTATACAAATTATCAAGGTAACAGAGATAACAAAGAGTATAAAGATTTAGAAACTTACTTGAAAAGAGTATGGTTTGCTAATGGTATTCATCATCACTATGGATGTGAGAAATTTATTCCTGGTTTTACACCAGAATATTTGAAAGAGGTTATCTTGAGCATCGATAGCAAAACATTGCCACTTGGAGAAGGACAAAGTGTGGATGAATTCTGCGCTGAAATATTCCCAGTTATTTTTGATCCTACTGTAATGCCTAAGCGTGTAAATCAGGCTGATGGTGAAGATGTGGTTTTGACTTCTGCTTGCAACTATTATGATGGTGTAACACAAGATGAGGTTGAAGAGTTTTATGGCAAAATGAAAGATGCTAACGATAAAACTCCTATATCTTATGGCCTAAATAGTCGTTTAGTAAAAGAAAATGGTGTTGTTACCGAAAAAGTATGGAAAGTTGGGGGATTATATTCTCCGGCTATCGAAAAGGTGGTGTATTGGTTGAAGAAAGCTGAAGCTGTTGCTGAGAACGATAAGCAAAAGGCGGTGATCAGTTCATTAATCAAATATTATGAGACTGGCGATTTGAGAACTTTTGATGAATATGCTATTCTTTGGGTGAAAGATACCGACTCACGTATTGATTTTGTGAATGGCTTTACTGAAAGCTACGGCGATCCACTAGGAATGAAGGCTAGCTGGGAATCTTTAGTTAATTATAAAGACCTTGTTGCTACGGGGCGTACTGAAACAATCAGCAATAATGCACAATGGTTTGAAGATAATTCTCCTGTTGATAAACAATTCAAAAAAGAAGAAGTAAAAGGAGTAACAGCTAAAGTGATTACTGCTGCTATCTTGGCCGGAGATTTATATCCTGCTACTGCTATTGGTATCAATCTTCCTAATGCTAACTGGATTCGTGCTGATCACGGTTCAAAGTCTGTGACCATTGGAAACATTACAGATGCTTACAATAAAGCTTCTCATGGCAATGGCTTCGGAGAAGAGTTTATTTACAGTGATGTGGAAAGAGAGTTGATTGATAAATATGGTGATGTAACCGGAGATTTGCATACCGACTTACATGAGTGTTTGGGCCATGGATCTGGAAAATTATTGCCAGGTGTTGATCCTGATGCTTTGAAGGCTTATGGCTCTACTGTAGAGGAAGCTCGTGCTGACTTATTTGGACTCTACTATATGGGTGATCCTAAATTGGTAGAATTGGGATTACTAGCTGATGCAAATGCTTATAAAGCTGAATATTATAACTTCTTGATGAATGGCTTGATGACTCAATTGGTGCGTATCGAACCAGGAAATAATATTGAGGAATCTCATATGCGTAATCGTCAGTTGATTGCTCGTTGGGTACTGGAAAAAGGTGCTGCTGATAAAGCTGTTGAGTTAGTAAATAAAGATGGTAAAACCTATGTGGTTGTTAATGATTATCAGAAAGTTCGTCAACTGTTTGGTGAGTTGCTTGCCGATATTCAACGTATTAAATCGACTGGTGATTTCGAGGCAGCTCGTACTTTGGTAGAAAACTATGCGGTGAAAGTTGATCCTACGCTTCATGCTGAGATACTTGAACGCTATAAAAAACTGAATTTGGCTCCATATAAAGGCTTTGTTAATCCTACATATGAGCTTATTACTGATGATAATGGCAATATTACAGATGTTGTCGTGGCTTACAACGAAGGATATGCTGAGCAAATGTTGCGTTATAGCAAAGATTATTCATCATTGCCTTCAGTAAATAACTAATAAAATGACTCTGCAAGAACAGTTGAAAGAGATAAAGATACAATTCCGTTTATCAATGAACGGAGTTGTATCGCAAAGTATGCGTGAAAAGGGGCTGAACTATAAACTTAATTTTGGTATCGAATTACCTCGTATCAAAGAGATAGCTGCTGGCATGGGTAAAAATCATGATTTGGCTCAAGCACTTTGGAAAGAGGAAATTCGTGAATCAAAAATATTGGCAGCAATGGTTCAACCCATTGATACTTTCTTTCCCGAGATTGCTGATATTTGGGTGGATAATATTCACAATATGGAAATCGCTGAACTCACTTGTATGAATCTTTTTCAATATTTGCCTTATGCGCCGGCTAAGTCTTTTCAGTGGATTGCAAGTGAAGATGAGTTTGCTCAAATTTGCGGATACCTTACTATTGCCCGTTTGTTGATGCAAAAAGGTGATATGGATGAACGTGCATCTGGCGAATTGTTAGATCAGGCTTTTACAGCTGTGCTTTCAGGTGGCTATCAACTGCGCAATGCTGCTCTTCTTGCTATTCGTAAATACATCAATCATAGTGAAGGCAATGCCTTTAAGGTTTGTCGTATGGTTGAGCATTTAAAAGATTCGGAAGTAGAGTCGGAGCAGATATTGTATAATATGGTAAAAGAGGAGTTGGAAGATTAATTCTACTCTTTTTATCGATTTATATCTTAAAGTGGTAGTGGGAAGCAAAATATTCCTATTGCCACTTTTTTAATTTTCATAGGTTTAGCTCTAATTCCCAGATGATGGCATTAAAAAACTTTTGCTATATGGTATTCTTTCCGCAAAAAAGGGTTAACTTTGTTCACGTTAATTTCGTAGGTTTATGGAAACTCAAAACGTAAAAGATACGGTAAGGCAGATATTTACCGAATATTTAAATACGAACGGGCATCGTAAGACTCCCGAACGCTATGCCATACTTGACACTATATACTCCATAGATGGACATTTCGATATTGACACTCTCTACTCTTTGATGCTTAATCAAGAAAAATTTCGGGTAAGTCGGGCTACACTCTACAATACAATCATTCTTTTGATAAATGCCCGTCTGGTTATAAAGCATCAGTTTGGTACTTCTTCTCAATACGAAAAATCATACAATCGTGATACGCACCACCACCAAATCTGTATGCAGTGTGGTAAAGTGACCGAGTTTCAAAATGAAGTACTTCAATCGGCTATCGAAAACACTAAACTCACACGTTTTCAATTATCACATTACTCGCTATATATATATGGTACATGTAGTAAATGTGTGCGAGCCAACAAACGCAAGAAAGTAAGTAACAATAATAAAAAAGAAAAATGAAAGTAGATGTTCTATTAGGTTTACAATGGGGAGACGAAGGTAAAGGAAAAGTCGTTGACGTTTTGACACCACGCTATGATGTAGTAGCTCGTTTTCAAGGTGGTCCGAATGCCGGTCATACACTTGAGTTTGAAGGACAAAAATATGTGCTTCGCTCAATTCCTTCAGGAATTTTTCAAGGAGACAAAGTGAATATTATTGGAAATGGAGTAGTGCTTGATCCCGCTTTGTTTAAGGCTGAGGCTGAAACATTAGAAGCATCGGGTCATTCGCTTAAAGATAGGTTACATATATCTAAGAAGGCGCATCTTATTTTGCCTACTCATCGTATACTTGATGCTGCTTACGAAGCCGCTAAGGGAGATGCTAAGGTTGGTACTACTGGAAAAGGCATCGGGCCAACTTATACTGATAAAGTAAGTCGTACAGGGGTTCGTGTAGGCGATATCTTGAATAATTTTGATCAAAAATATGGTGCAGCAAAAGCACGTCACGAACAAATATTGAAGAGTCTTGATTATCAATACGACTTGACAGAGCTTGAAAAAGCTTGGATGGAGGGTATTGAATATTTAAAACAATTCCATTTGGTTGATAGCGAACTAGAAGTTAATAACTTACTTAACGCTGAAAAATCAATCTTATGTGAAGGTGCACAAGGTACTATGCTAGATATTGATTTTGGATCTTATCCTTTTGTTACTTCGTCGAATACTGTTTGTGCAGGTGCGTGTACCGGATTAGGTATTGCTCCTAATCGTATTGGTGAGGTTTATGGTATCTTTAAGGCATATTGTACACGTGTAGGCTCAGGTCCATTTCCAACTGAGTTGTTTGATGAAACTGGCGATAAAATGTGCACTATTGGTAATGAGTTTGGTTCAGTTACCGGTCGCAAGCGTCGTTGTGGCTGGATTGATTTAGTTGCGCTTAAATATTCAGTTATGATTAATGGTGTAACTAATCTAATCATGATGAAAAGTGACGTACTCGATACTTTTGATACTATTAAAGCTTGTGTAGGGTATAAAATGGATGGTGAAGAAATCGACTATTTCCCATTCGAACTGAATGATACAGTTGAACCTATCTATGTGGAGCTTCCGGGATGGCAAACTGATATGACTAAAATGCAAAGTGAAGATGAATTCCCAGAAGAGTTTAATGCTTACTTAAGCTTTTTGGAAGAACAATTAGGAGTTCGTATTAAAATTGTATCTGTTGGTCCGGATAGAGAACAAACTATCGAAAGATATACTGAAGAGTGCTAAGAGAATTTTTAGATAAAACTTCATAAATCAAAGGGAAACTATTGTTACATACAAAGTTTCCCTTTATTTTTGGCAAACTATTTGTACGTTGATATATATAAACTAAAATAAAACGATTATGATGGTACATGGTGGAATGATTGGAATCCAATGGATTCTTTTTATAGGTATTGCCTTAGTAAGCTTTTTGGTGCAAATGAATTTGCAAAATAAATTCAAAAAGTACTCGCAAATACCTACTGGAAATGGAATGACTGGACGTGATGTTGCTACAAAAATGTTGCGTGATAATGGTATATATGATGTGCAAGTGACACATACTCCCGGTCAATTGACCGATCACTATAATCCTGCTACTAAAACAGTAAACCTTAGTGAAGGGGTTTATGATAGTGATAGTATTATGGCAGCTGCTGTGGCAGCTCACGAATGTGGTCATGCTTTGCAGCATGCTCGTGCTTATGCACCGCTTACGTTGCGTAGCAAAATGGTACCGGTAGTGACATTCGCTTCACGTTGGATGACATGGCTTTTGTTGGCAGGTATTTTATTTTTTAATACTTTTCCGCAATTATTGATAGCCGGTGTTGTTTTGTTTGCTTGTACTACGCTATTTAGCTTTGTAACCTTACCAGTCGAAATTGATGCTAGCAAACGTGCTTTGATTTGGTTGAGTTCAGCCGGTATTACAAATGCTCGTAATCATGCACAAGCCGAAGATGCTTTACGCTCAGCTGCTTATACCTATGTAGTTGCTGCATTGAGCTCATTGGCTACTTTAATTTATTATGTGATGATAATTTTAGGTCGTCGCGAATAATTTTTCTATTTCGACAGATTGATACAAAAAAAAGAGGCTCATTCAGCCTCTTTTTTTGTAACCTTACCTTTATGGTATAAATACTTTCAATACTACTTTTTTGTTCTTATTAATGATAGCAACAATTAAATTGCGTTGTTGCAGTGTATCGATTCTGATTTCTTCCTCAGTTGTACTTGCCTTAAAATGCTTTATCAACTTTCCATGGGTGTCGTAAACCTGAATTTCGTCATTGACTTCAAGTCCGCTCAACTTAAATCCATTTTCAGTGACAAAGGCATAAATGCTTGAAGCTGCAAGATCTCCATCAATACCAGTTGCTGCAATAATATTAAAAATGGCCGATTCGGCATGTTGTGACAATACAACTATGCTATCCGCATTTTGTACAGGGTGACTATATATAAAGTTTAATTGAGATTGTCCCAAGTTAGCACTTGCGTTGACTTTAAATTTTAAATCAATAGTTTTTGGGGTGTTATGATTTAGTGTAACAACTGTTTTTTCTCCTGTTACAGATGAATTTTGATCTAACACCGATAGTTCACCTTCATAGTCGGCATTGGCTTGTAAGGTGATACTTGCAATGCCTTCTGCTCCTTGTTCAATATCCTTGCCTTCGTTGATAACAATAGCTTCAGTAGGTATTAGTTTAAAGTCACAAACATCGAATTGTAATGACGAGTTATATTCTCCCGGCAATACAGTATAAGTCATGTTATTAACAAGGTATAGAAGGTTTAACTGATAGTTGCCTGCTTTAACTTCTTGATTAATTGATAGGTTTAAGCTGACCTCTTTTGCTTCATTAGCCTTCAATGTTATTGATGTGGCAGTGACATTTCCTATCTGCACTATTTTATCATTATCATATGCAGTGACTGTTCCCCAAATGATATCGTTGTAATCAATGGTTGATAGTAATGTAGCTTTTACACTATAGCTGTTATTAGCTAATAATGGTTTACCGTCATTTATATTAGTTGGAGCAGCATGACTTATTTGTTTTTTTATAATGGTATGCATTGATGATGCTTCATAATTACCCATTGACACTTTATTCGTTTGTCCTTCATTGCTATATAATAACGTTAATGGATAAGTTCCCGGTTCCGCATTGTAGTTACAAACTCCGTTAAACTCTATCTCTTGTGGAGTATTTGCTTTTAAGTCTACTGCTGTATTATCTAGTATTGTATAGTAATAGAGATTATTGCCTACCGTTACAATAGTTCCTCCATAAATTTCTCCTAAATAGTTGGCCGAAGCCATGATGGTAGCTTTTACCTTAAAACTCGTCCGAGTTTCGATAGGGTTGCCATTATTTATTATCATAGGTGCTGTTACAACTATAGAAAGGTCGGCTATTTCATAATTAGCAGAGCTTTCGTAATTTCCTAATGAAATTAAGTCATAATAGCCTCTGTCATTGGAGCGTTTTAAGTATATTTTATAGTTGCCCGAAGGTATATTCGGATTGCAGTAAAACTGCAATGTAACCTCTTGAGGTTCATTAGCCTTTAATGTAATATCTTGAGGCGAAATAAACCCTACACTCTTTTCTTCATTATTGATAAGAGCTTCTGAACCACCAGTAATTTTTCCGGTATAATCAACATTAGATAAAAGTGTAGCTTTAACATTGTGCCACTGTCCTGCTGCCAATGGGAGCCCTTCGTTGATATTTAATGGAGCATTTAGCTTAAACTCCGAAGCAACTACTTCAAAAGATACCGTGTTACTATACTCTCCCAATGGTATACTATAATAATGATTTTCTTCGGTGTAGAAAAACTCGAACGAATAGGAGGAGGATGGTATGTTAGAGTAGCAAGTAGCATCTAGAATTACCTCTTGCGGCTGATTTGCTTTGAGCGTTATCGGATAACTGTTTACTACTGCTGCTGTTCTCCAAGCATCAGTGTAATAGTTAGAGTAGCCTTCTATTGAACCAGTATAGTCTTCTATAGACATAAATGTTGCTTTTATTTTAAACGATGATCCAGATACGACTGGGTTGTTATCGTTTATTACTATAGGTGAAGTTAAAGTTGGAAAGTTCTTTTTTAGTTCAGGCAAAATCATTGTTGCTGTGTTGAAAACTTCGGGTTCCATTTTAACCATTTCGCCATCTAACTTGTATTTTAAATAAACTCTATAGGTGCCACCTTCTAATAGTAGTAATGCATTAGAGTTGCCAGTAGGTTGATCAACCCACTGAGGAGAGGTTGTTACTCTCACGTCACTTTCAAGCAGT
>DKPL01000037.1:0-11437 GCA_002471185.1 Bacteroides sp. UBA7335 | reverse complement strand
CACGTCACTTTCAAGCAGTTTTACCTCTTTTTCCTCTGTGTCACCTTCTTTAAGTGCATAAATAGCTACCGGACCATTATAGGTTTTATTCGCTTTAGCTCTAAAATAGGTAGTCAAAAAATCACTTTTTCTATTTTCTTTATCATAATATATTTCGATAGTATTTGTTAAGGTAATGATGGGAGTCGTAGGTTTTTTGATGACCTCAATATATTGAGGTGACTCTTCTTTGATGACTTGATACACTCCTTCGTTGTTGATGATGCTAACATAAACTCGATATTTGCCACTTTCGGTAATATAGGGCGCATAAGGAAATAAGTCCATTTGAACAGAGCCGTATACGATGTCATTATGATAAACGCAGTTGTTATCATCGAGCACAATGTCTGGATGGTCATTGGCTTCTGCCACAAAGTTTATTCTGAAGCTACCGTTACTACATAGCGTTGGACTAAGGTTTTCAATGTTCACAATCAATCTACCATTATCAGTTGCATTAGTATTTGTATAGATTTTGCTGTTTTGCGAAATTGACTTAATTAAAAAATCAGGTTCTGGAAAATCCTTATCGGGTGTAACAGTAAAGTCAGTATCAGTAATGGTTAATGTAAACTTACTAATGCCACCATCGGTATTCATTGGAAGCAGGTCTTTCACGTTCTCAATAGCAGAATATTGCGAATCCCACATTACAGGAAGAATCTGATATGTACCGTTTGGCCAAAACTCCTTTGTTTCTGGGTTGATGAAACTACTAGTTGGTGAAAATGAAAATTGGCTGTTTGTTAGATAATATCCGCTTGACATATAAGCAGAATAGGTCGATTTTGCTAATATTTTACCAGTCTGATCTGCAACTGCAAGTCCGTAATAGTAATATTTTTTTGTATTCTGATCGGTATAATCACTAACTTCGTCCATTTTGAAACTGAAATAGTTTTCGGTATCCGATTTTGGAATAATATTTTGAGACGTTAATTTAAAGCCTGTGACAGTTAGTACCGGACTGATTACAGTATTCTCTTCTTCTCCTTCAGCCAGTGGTTTTATGTTTACAATGATGGCATGGTTCTGATTAAAGAATCCATTCCCTCCGCCTATACCTACTCCGTCAGGGTTTAAATAACACATGTCAAAGTATCCATCACAATATCCTCCCCATCCCCAATTGATATGAAGCATATTCTCTGTATCTATACCATCACAAATAAATGCATGTCCTCCTCCTGAACCACTACCTGAATAGTAAATGGGTAGTTTGTTTTCAAGGTTTGATCTGATTAAAGCTAACCACTCATCTGCTCTAAAGCTGTTTCTACGATGAAAACTAATTTGCGGTGTGTATTTAAAATATTTTTTTAGGGAATTGGCTACTCTGAAAGATAGTGCACCACTTTCGTTTGCGCCATAACTCATATTTACCGATATACCACACTGTATCATCAGATTGGCTACAGCTGCTCCTTCGGCTTCGGTATATAAAGGTACTGTAGATTGAGTTTCACTATCCCAGTCAAGTCTGTATTCATTAATCATATTTGCCCAATCTAATTGATGATTAATTTGTAAATCGGCAAATTGATATCCATAGTCTTCTTTCATTTTGTCTAAGGTGGTATTGCTCTCTTTGGGCCAATTGTGATACTTCATCAGCTGTGCCATGGCCGTTGCTACACAGCCTGATGGAGCCTGACTGCTCCTTATTTTAGGACAAAGATCATTAAAGGGGCGGCTTTGATTCCATATTGTTGTAAGAAGAGGCTCAACCGCTTTTCCCGTAGTGCGCGACTCTTGATTTGATAGAGCACTATTGTTGCTCTGTATTGCCATCACATACGCTTCATATCCTTTCAACCACTCTTTTAGAGCAATAGGTATTTGGTTGATATCAAATTCGTTTTGATATGAATACCCTACTACTGAAGGCAATGCGTCATCTCCCGAAATAATAATAAAGCCACCCTTACTTTGAGGTGCAAATACATAGTAGGCAGACTCCAAGTTAGAGGTGTCGCCCGAACGAGTAGATGTAGTTGGCGCATAAACAAGCTTTAGGCTTGCATAGTTTGTGCGCGTAGCTGGTTGCTGAAATAAGATTTCGGCTAACTCTCTTGCTCTGTTTTCTGATATTGGACTTGCTGATAAGAAAGCACTCGCCAATGCAAGCAAGAAGATTAATAATAGAGTAATTTTTTTCATAATCTTATATGCTAATAGTTAGTTTTTGAAAGAGGTCTATACCGATTGAAATTTCAAAGTTAGTAGTTTGTTTTATAAATAAAAATGTTTGGTGTTAAATTGTTGCTTATTTGCTAATATGGTGATAATTAGTGTTTTTTCTGTACCTGTTTTCCGTTATATAAAATAGTTTGTAATAAATTGGTTGTGCATATGCAGGTTGTTTGTTATTTTGAATGACAGCTTCACTTTTAGTATTTGTTAAATGAAATCTATATGACTTATAGTTTCATGCTAAACATAGAGTAATAGCACATCTTTCTATTTTTAAATAATCATTAAAATAGAAGAGGGAACTTTTGTTTGCTTTTGTTATTTTTCTAATTTTGCCTAAATATTTGAATTTGAAATGAATTATCCATTAAATACAATTGAAGAAGGCATTGAAGCTGTTCGTCAAGGTCAGGTTATCATCGTGGTCGATGATGAAGATCGTGAGAATGAAGGAGACTTCGTAGTTGCGGGTGAGAGTATCACCCCTGAAATCGTAAACTTTATGGTGACACATGGTAAAGGCTTACTATGCGTACCATTGACTAAGGCACGTTGTGCTGAATTGAAGCTAAATCCAATGGCAGATGATAACTCATCATTATTGGGAACCCCATTTACTATGTCGGTAGATTTGCGTGGTTATGGTTGCACTACCGGAGTGTCTGCTTACGACCGTTCTGCTACAGTAAAAGCTTTGGTTGCTGGAGATATTCGTCCCGACGAATTAGCTCGTCCCGGTCATGTTTTTCCTTTGTATGCTGCCGATGGAGGAGTACTCGAGCGCAACGGACATACTGAAGCTTTGGTTGACATTACCCGTTTGGCTGGTCTTAAGCCCGGTGGCGCTTTAATTGAAATTTTAAATGTAGATGGTACAATGGCGCGTTTACCTCAACTGTACGAAATAGCTAAACTTTATAATTTAAAACTAGTATCTATTAAAAGTTTGCAAGAATATCGAATGAAAAACAATCTCTAAAGGAGCTGATTATGGCAATGAATCGAAGAAGAATGAAGATATTAGACCTTATTCGTGAGGATGGGCATGCTAAAGTACAAGACTTAAGTAGAATATTTAAAGTGACGGATGTTACCATACGTCAAGACTTAGAAATATTGGAGCAGATGGGTTATGTACAGCGTGAGCATGGTGGTGCTTTCTTGAAAGATGTAGGTTCGTTTGCTAAAACAGGTCAACTATTCAATCAAATAAATATTGAAGCCAAAAAGGAGATTGCTAAAAAAGCAGTTGCTCTTATCAATGAGGGCGATTGTATTATTTTAGACTCCGGCTCTACCACTACTGAAATCGCAAAACTGTTGCTTGATTTTCGCGAATTGACAGTTATAACTAATGCACTCAACATAGCCCTTATTTTAGGCGAAAATCATGCCATAAACTTGATAGTAAGCGGTGGCGAATTTAAAGCACCTACTCTGTCTCTTACCGGTCAAATGGCAGCTGACTCTTTTAAAGATGTTCATGTCAATAAGTTATTTCTTGCTACGGCGGGGATCTCTCCGGATTTTAAATTGACCTATCCTAGCTTAAGCGATTTGGTAGTTAAAACTGCTATGATTGAATCTGCGGAGAAAGTATATCTTGTAGCCGATTCATCTAAAATTGGTGTAAGCGCTTTTGCCAGTTTAGGAGCTATTTCGTTAGTTAACGCTTTGATTACCGACAGTAACATCACTGATGATAAGTTTGAAATGTTGAAGATGCAGCAGATTGAAATTATATAGTTTCTTTTTCCTTGTGTTATCTTCGGTTTCCTCTCTGAAATAATATATAAATCCACCGATTAAGTTAGTAAGATTTTTACTAGTTTAATCGGTGGATTTTTTATAGCTACCCTTTTGACTCTTGTAGCTCTAAAGTCAGCAATATCTTTTCTTGTAGTTGTAGCAAATATATCTATCACAATAAGCTTTTGTAGGGATATCTTTTTATATAGATGGCTGTAGGTTATGTGGTAAGTAAATCTATTTTGTTTTTTAGTTATAGTTGTTGGAGTTTGTGCGCCTCTATATGCACCATTGTACGCCTCTATATGCACCGCAGTGCGTAACTATCTGCACTAGTTGATGGAGAGGTTGATAGATTTTGTAGTGTATTAAACTATTACCTTATTGCTAAAGCGGCGACAATTATGAAAATAGCAATGGCAAAACGCAAAAATACTTCCTATCTTTTGGGATTTACTGTGCTATTTATACTTGTATATAAATCACAGAAAACGAAGATTTCTCTATAATTCCCTTTTTAAGTATTAATAAGAGTTAATTTATTTTTGATTTCTTTCTTTTGTTTCTCTCTTTTGATTTTTGTTTCTTTATATTTGACGGTGTTAAATGAAATAAAAAGAAAGTAATATAGAATGAAAACACAACAATTAACTCTCCAATCTGAAAGAAATCGAAAGCGATTGGTTGAGATTGTATATAAAGCGAAAGCCGGACACATTGGTGGTGATTTGTCTTGTCTTAATGTGTTGACAGCGCTTTATTTTGGAGTAATGAAAGTCAATCCAAAGGAGCCTTCTATGCCTAGTCGCGATCGATTTATTATGAGTAAGGGACATTGTGTAGAAGCTCTATATACTACACTCGAGTCGAAGGGATTTATCAATTCCGAAACAATTAATACTTTAGGTGAGTACAAATCCATACTATCTGGGCATCCTACTATTGAGGTCCCGGGTATCGAAGTCAATAGCGGTGCCTTAGGGCATGGGTTATCTATTGGCATTGGCATGGCAATAGCTGCAAAAATGAATGGTGAAAGTTACAAAACCTATGTTTTAATGGGCGATGGCGAACAAGGCGAAGGTTCTATCTACGAAGCTGCTATGTCTGCCAATCAGTACAAGTTAGATAACTTGGTAGCTATCATCGACCGCAATGGTTTGCAAATAAGCGGCACAACAGAAGAGGTGATGTCACTCGAAAACATGCGTCAACGTTGGGAAGCCTTTGGTTGGGAAGTACTCGAGATGAATGGTGATAATATGTCGGATATACTCGATACCCTTGAATCTATTGATTACGCCAATCGTAAACCTCACTTAATAATCTCTCATACCACAAAAGGAAAAGGCATTTCTTTTATGGAGAATGGTTTGAAATGGCATCATGGTGTGCCTACTGCCGATCAATACGAGATGGCCATACATGAGATTTCAGACCGAATTGTAGCACTTGAAAATGAATTGAACCATGAGTGATAACATACCTTGCAGAAAGAGTTTTACGAATACGTTGCTTGAGTTGGCTCGCAACGACCAAGGTATTGTAGCGGTAACTACCGATGCTCGCGGTTCTGTTACCTTAGATGCTTTTGCCAGCGAGCTTCCACAGCAATTTGTAGAGTGTGGCATTGCCGAACAGAATGCGGTAGGTATTTCAGCCGGATTGGCTCATAGCGGAAAAAAAGTATTTGTTTGTGGTCCCGCTTGCTTTTATGTGGCTCGTGCCTTAGAACAAGTAAAGGTTGATGTGGCTTATAGTCGCAACAATGTGAAGATATTGGGAGTTAGTGGTGGGGTAGCTTATGGAGCTCTTGGCGCCACACATCACAGCTTACATGATATTGCTGTGTTGCGTACTTTTCCTGGAATGAATGTGGTGTTGCCCTGTGATGCTCGACAGACACGCAAATTGGTTGAGTTGTTGGTGGATTATCCAGAGCCGGTTTACGTACGTGTAGGTCGCAACGCAGTTCCCGATGTATACCAAAATGATGACTTTGAGTTTCAGTTAGGAAAAGCCAATCAACTACTTGATGGTAGCGATTTAACAATCATTGCAGCTGGCGAAACCGTTTATCACGCATACCAAGCTGGTTTGATGCTTAAAGAAGTGGGGATATCGGCTCGTGTGTTGGATATGTCATCTATAAAACCTGTTGATACGGATGCCATTTTGAAAGCTGCCAGAGAAACAAAACGCATCATTACTGTAGAAGAACACAGTAAGTTTGGTGGCTTGGGTGCAATTGTAGCCGAGACCATTTCTGAGACTCCTGTGCCGTTAAAGATTATTGGTATTCCTGACGAAGATGTGATTCATGGAAAACCTCTTGAGATATTTGCTCACTATGGTTTAGATAAGGAAGGGATATACAATACAGCCTTATCTTTTGTGCAAAAATAAAACAATCTGATACCTATGAAAACTCATAAAATAATAACCATCGACCAAAGTACCTCTGCTACCAAGGCTATGCTTTTTACAGAAGAGTGTCAACTTCTTCATCGCGTAAATATCGATCATCATCAGTACTATCCGCAAAACGGATGGGTAGAACATGATGCTGAAGAAATATATGATAATACGGTGAAAGCTATCCAATTTTTATTGGAGAAAGAAGATAAACGAGCTTCTTATTCGCTTGCCATCACTAATCAAAGAGAAACAGTAGTTGTTTGGAATCGAAAAACCGGGAAACCTGTTTCTAGAGCCGTGGTTTGGCAATGCCAACGCGGTGTTGATATCTGCAATGAGCTAAAAACCAGTGGATATGCCGCTTGGGTACAAGAAAAAAGTGGTTTATTGATTGATCCTTACTTCTCGGCAAGTGGGGTGAAGTGGATTCTTGATCATATTGAGGGAGCTCGAGAACTAGCGCAGCAAGGCGATTTGCTTTTAGGTACGATTGACTCATGGCTTATCTGGAAACTTACAGGTGGGAAGGTTCATGCAACCGACTATACCAATGCATCACGCACATTACTATTCAATATACATACATTAAACTGGGATCAGGAGTTATTAAGTCTCTTTACAATTCCACAAAGCATGGTGCCAATGGCACTTCCTTGCGACTCTATATTTGGCGAAACTACAATAGAGGGATTATTCGAACATCCCATTCAAATAGCCGGTGTATTGGGCGACTCTCATGGAGCACTTACCGGACAAATGTGTTTTGAAAGTGGTATGGGAAAAGCTACCTATGGCACAGGTTCTTCGGTTATGGTCAACATTGGCGAAAAGGTAGCCACCCCTCCCAAAGGTCTGGTTACCTCGGTTGGCTTTGCTGCTCTAGGTAAAGTGTTTTACGCTTTCGAGGGTAATATTCACTGTACCGGAGCAACCATAAAGTGGCTTGTTGACAACTTAAAACTGATTGATTCACCCAAAGATGCTGAAGCTATTGCTACGTCAGTAAATGATAATGGTGGTATTTATTTTGTGCCTGCTTTTGCCGGGTTGGGTGCTCCTTGGTGGAATCCCGATGTAAAGGCTGCTATCTTTGGTATGACCCTTGGTACCCAAAGAGCCCATATTTTGAGAGCAGCTCTTGAGTCAATTGTTTATCAGATAAAGGATTTGACCGATATGATGACCAAAACAGCCGGTATAGAACTTAAAGAGCTTCGTGTTGATGGCGGTCCCACGAAAAATCAATTCTTGATGCAGTTTCAAGCCGATATGTTGCAAACTACAATCAACCGTTCGGCTGTAGAAGAGGCCTCAGCTTTGGGGGCGGTCATTATGAATGGCTTTGCTCGTAAGGTGTGGAGTAGCTTTCAGCAAGTATCTTCACTTCGCAAAACCGACCATCTTATTTCACCGCAAATGGCGGATGATAAAGTGGAAGCACTCTATAGATTGTGGCATAATGCCGTAATACAACTTACTAAATAAAATAAAAGATTATTCAACCTAATATTTAAGAAAAATGGAAAACAAAAAGAAGTTATGCTTTGGTGTTATAGTAGGAACACGTGCATTTTTTAATTCAGAGTTGGCAAGAGATGTTCGCTCACATTTATTGAAGACTCTGACAGAACAAGGCTACGATTATGTAATTTTGCCTGAAGATGCCACCCCAACTGGAAGTAGTAGTATCGAAACACGAGAGGATGGCTTGAAGTGCGCTAAGCTTTTTCGTGAAAATCGCGATCGTATTGATGGTATTATCGTATCTCTACCTAACTTTGGTTTTGAAATTGGCATCATCAATGCCATTAGTGTGGCCGATTTGAATGTTCCTATACTAGTGCAAGCTTGCGATGATGAGAATGATAAAGTTGACCTAGATAGTCGTCGCGACGCATTTTGTGGTAAGATATCTGTTTGTAATAACCTTTATCAATATGGTATTCCATTTACCGACACTACTTTTCATACTTATTCTATCTACTCATACTTACTCATTGCAGATATCAATCGTTTTGCTGCTGTTTGTAGAGTAGTCAACGGACTCCGTCACGCTCGTATCGGTGCTATTGGTGCTCGTCCATCAGGCTTTCAAACAGTTCGTGCCAGCGAAAAAATACTTCAAGCTACCGGAATAACGGTTGTTCCTGTAGACTTATCAGAAGTTTTGGGAGCTGCTCATAAAGTAGAAGATACAGACCCTGCTTTATTGCAAAAAATGGAAGCAATAAAGAAGTATGCAACCGTACCCGAAGAGTATGCTAGTAAATTGATGCTTCAAGCTAAATTTGGTGTAGCTGTAGAGCAGTGGATGGAAGCAAATGCTATTGATGCAGTTGCCATTCAGTGTTGGGATTCGTTAGAGCAAAACTATGGCTGTGCAGCATGTGTAACCATGAGTATGCTAGGCGATAAATTAATACCTGCAGCTTGTGAGGTTGATATTGCCGGCGCAATTTCAATGTATGCATTGACATTGGCCTCTCAACGTGCTTCTGCATTGCTCGATTGGAACAATAACTTTGCCGAAGATCGAAATAAATGTGTTTGTACTCACTGCGGTAATTTCCCAAAATCGTTTGTTATGAACGATATAAAACTCGGAACCTTAGGTGTGTTGGGAAGAACTCTCGGAAAGATAAATACTTTTGGTGCTGTATATGGTAAAGTTAAAAGTGGTGACTTTACCTTCTTCCGTATCTCTACAGATGATACAAAAGGTTGCATTAAATCATATCTTGGAACTGGCGAAATAACCGACGAACCGTATGGAATGGATGGATGTATTGCTGTAACCAAAGTGGATAACTTGCAGAAAATGATGAAGTATATCTGTAAGAATGGCTTTGAACACCATGTGGCCATGTGTCGTGGCCATGTGAAAGGTATTTTAGAAGAGGCTATTGACAGTTATCTTGGCTGGAACTTATACGTACATGAATAACACACCTTAAAAATAATACTATGATACTTGTCAATAACTATATTTTAGCAGTCTTTTGCTGCGTGATTTGCTGCATCTGCTGGGGCTCTTGGGCAAATACACAAAAGATGGTGGCTGCTAAAAATTGGAGCTTTGAGCTTTTTTATTGGGACTTGACCATAGGCCTTTTTGTAACAGCTGCTTTAGCGGCTGTTACACTAGGTTCTTTTGGCAATGATGGGCGTACCTTTTTTCAAGATCTCGCATTAATGGATGGCACAAGTGTGTTTTATGCCATTCTGGGTGGGATAGTTTGGAATTTTGGTAATATCTTTTTGACTGCTGCTATAGCAGTAGCCGGCATGTCGGTAGGATTTCCTATTGGGGGTGGACTAGCTTGGATTGGCGGAATTATTTTCAATTATCTACTGATTATTTTTGCTGGTGAGGTTTATGAGGGCAATCAACTTTTGCTTTGGCTAGGAGTAGCCATTATTGTAGCTGCAATCGTTATATGCGGACAAGCCTATAAAAAAATGTCTAGTCAACATGATGATACGCCAAAGAAAGGCATCTTCTTAGCTATTTTGGCCGGAATAGCAATCATGTTTTTCTATGGTCTAGTTGTTAAATCCTTAGATCCGGGATATGTTGCTGGAGGGACGGGTACATTAACTCCATATACAGGAGTATTCTTTTTTGCCGTCGGAATATTGATTTCTACTCCTGTGTTCAACACTTTTGCAATGAAACATCCAGTCGGTGGCAATAAAGTGACTATGAAAGATTACTGTTCGGGTGATATTAAAACTCACTTAGTAGGTGTACTAGGAGGTTTCATCTGGATGAGTGGTATGGTAATCAGCTTTATGGGAGCTGGCGCAGCTAATCCTGCTATTGCATATGCTTTGAGCAATGCAGCTCCTGTTGTTGCTATGATTTGGGGTGTATTTGTTTGGAAAGAATTTAAAAATGCTCCTAAAGGTACTACAAGCTTGATTACAGCTATGTTTGTCTTATTCATACTTGGTTTAGTCTGTATAACATTATCTAATTAATAGCTTATATGACAGATGTTTATAGAATAGGGCTTGTGATGAAATCATTGCAAGCAGACTTCTTTCGTGCCATGCAAAAGGGGGCAGAAGCTTTTGCAAAGCAACATCAAGAGGTAGAATTGATTTGTGTTGGTACCCAATCTCAAACCGAAATACAAGAGCAGATAAGTTTGGTGCACAACTTAATTGAGCAAAAAGTTGATGCGATTATATTAGTTCCAATCGATTCAAAAGCATTGGTAGAACCTGCAATTGAAGCAGTACGTGCTGGCATTGTTGTTGTTAATATCGATATACAACTTGATGAAATGCTATTGCACAAAGCAGGAGTCTCAATTCCATTTCTTGGTCCTGATAACTATCAAGCTGCTTATGAAGTAGCTAAATGTTTATGCTGTCAGCTGCAACCGGGTGACGAAGTAGCTATTATCGAAGGGTTGCCAAATGCTGAGAATGCAAAACAGCGTAAATCCGGTTTTATGAAAGCTATAAAAGAGCATCATCTGAATCTCGTAGCTTCAATACCGGCAAACTGGGAGACGGCTGAAGCGATGTCAGTATATCAATTCATTCAGAAACAGCATCACTTTCTGAAAGCTCTTTTTTGTAGTAATGATGCTATGGCACTAGGCGTATTAGAAGTTATGAAACAAACCAATCAGTTTCTACCTGTAGTTGGTTTTGATAATGACTTGTCTGTTCGTTCTTATTTACAATCAGGAAGGTTAATAGCAACCGTTGATATCTTCAGTTCTCAAATGGCTGTTTTTGGAATTGAATATGCTATTAACCTAATAAAGAAAGAAGCTCAAACTAATGGTATTCATCAAACACCTTTTAAGCTTATCTCTTAGTCAATCTTGTGAGAGGTTCAATAGAATAAAGTTATTTGAAATTAAAATATAAAGCAAGTGCTACTTAAGCTGAGTGATATTCTTGTTCATTACTACTTAATAGATGGTTACAACATCTTTTTTAATTCGTCTGGTATATTATTCTCTTATTAATCGACAATGCTGAAGAGTATCAAAATGCAGGCTATTGAAACTAATTA
>DKPL01000084.1 GCA_002471185.1 Bacteroides sp. UBA7335 | reverse complement strand
TATCAAGACAAAAGAAATGAACACCACAGCGCCAGCCCCCAAAAACAATAATTCAAAAAAAAAATCGCCCACTAAGGAGCGATTTCTCTATTTCAATTATCTTTTCTCGATTTCAACTTACAAAGCAAATCTTTGCCAAACAAGAGCCAGCCGGCAGAACCAACAAAACCCAGAAAGACAAAGCCAATCAACATCATCGGTTTATTAGGCTTTACCGGCTTCAAAGGAACCGTAGCCGGTTGCACCACCGCATACACCGGAGTAATCTCCATCACTTTAGCCTTAGCCATTTGCAGCTGTTGCGCCACCTGGTTGTATAGCGTGTAGGCAAGTGTCATCTCATTTTGCAAACGCTCAGACTCGGTACGGAAGCTACGAAGCACCACATTTTGGTTCCCATCCGCATACTCCGCATACTTCTGTTGTGCCGCGTAGTAATTTTGTTGCGCCTCCGTGTATAGCTCTTCGCTATAAGCCAAGTCTTGACGCGCCTTATTGGTGCGGTAGTTAGTTACATACGCTTGCAGCTGCGCCACCACGCTATCCGCCACAGTAGCCGATATCAGGGCATCCTGCATCGTCACATTCACCGTTACAGCACCCGATTTCTTATCCACACTTACCCCAATGCGATTACTTATACCATTCACTACTCCCCACTCTTTTTGAGACAGCTGAAAAGGATCCACCGCTTTGCCCGCAACAATGGGTTCTTTCTCTTTAAAGAGCGATATCCCCCAGCCTAGCAGCTTAAAAGGCGCAGCGGTCACTGCTCCCCACCAAGGTCCTTTTTGGTACTCCTCCATATAGCCATATAGCGTTGTATCAATCTTACTTTTCGCATCCTTCACCTCTATGTGAAATAGGTCGGTAATAAAAGGCACCGATTGCACAATATCGGGGTAAAGCTCAGGCGAAAAGGCATCCCCTTCGCTGCCGGAGCTTAGGTTAATCCCTGCCATGGCAGCCAAAGCCCCCATACCTCCAGCCTTTTTAGCCGATTCCGGTGCTAACTTCACCGTAGTGGTGTACTCTTTGGGTATGCTAAATGCCACCACTACCCCCACCACGGCTGCAACAGCACAAGTTTTAATGATGGTCATTCTACCTACCCATGCCTTTTGCGCCAATTCCAGCAAATCAATCTCTTGCCCTTCGTGCTCGTTCAGTTGCGGCTCTCTGTTTTTATCTTCAACCATAGTCTTATCGTCTTTTTTTATTTAAAGAGGTTAATCATCGAAGCCACCACAGCTGCCATCGAAGCCCCCGTAGAGGTCAATCCCATTATTTCACCCGTACTCATGCGTTTCTTCTCCGCTTTAGTCGGTACAATAATCTCACACCCCGGAGCCAATTGCTTAGCATTGCGCCAGCGTAAGCGCGACACCGTACCATTCATATAGACCACATATGCCTTTTTCTTCTTGGCATTGTTGCCATAGCCTCCCGCTTGGTTGATGTAGTATTTCAAGTTCGCCCCCGCTTTATACACCACAGTGTTGGGGTACATCACTGCCCCATTTATCTTCACCGTATTATTATATTCAGGCACATAGAGCATATCGCCCGCACGTAGCACCAAGTCATAGTCCGTTCCCGGATTGTTTAGCGCCATTTGCAAATCAATCCCTACCGAGTAATATTGACTTAAATCCAAGGTCTCTACCGAGATAGAATCTTTGCCCGTGCCGTTAGCCGTTAGTCGCAATACATCATCTCTGCGTTTCACCTCTTCCAGCGTCATGCGGCGCACCAGGCGAGCCCCTTTTACATACGCTTCGGGTGTCACTCCTCCCGCTTTCTTAATCAAGTCGCTCAATCGCTCCGTTTTCACGGTCATGGCATAGAGTCCGCCAAACAGCACTTCGCCTGCCACTGCCACATTCTGTTGTTCGTGATAGCCGGGACTTCTACGAATGTAAACCTGGTCAAACGGCTCTAGCGTAAACTCCGCAGGACCATTTACCACATACCCATTCTTTAGTTCAAAGGTGAACACCTCACCAATGGCACCTGTATCGGTGGTGCTATCCGGATTTTTGATGCGACGAGCCACATCCACGCGAGCTGTAGAAGCCGATTCCAACAAACCACCTGCTTTCAATACCAAATCCTCAATGGTCATATTGTCGGCAAAGGGGAAAGTTCCCGGACGAGCCACTTGTCCCGATATGGTCAAAGTGCCCTGTTCCGTCAAGTCGTGAATGCTAGGAATGTAGAGCACATCGTTGCGTTGCAGCACCACATCCGGAGCCGACCCATTCATAATGCCCTGCAAGTCTAGCGGAATCATGGTCAAGGTCAAGTCGTCGTTCTCGCGTTGCAGTTGTGCCCGTGTCATAAAAGCATCTCCACGCAACCCTTCCGCCTTCTCAATCAGTTGCTTCACCGTGTTTACATTACCATTCATTTGGTACATTCCATCACGATATACAGCACCCTTCACCTCTACGCGGTTAGCATAGCGATCTAGAATCGCCCCAATCGATAGCGCATCCTCATCTGCCAATGTAAAATGGTTAAAGTCCACATCATCCACATTGTAGATCTGTTTCTCACGACCGCTCATACGCAGCAAGCGCACCCCTTTGGTGTAGGCATCCCCCGTAAAGCCACCCGCATACTTTAGCAAGTCGCCCACCGTTTCGCCCTCTTTTATTTCGTAATACATCGGGCGTTTCACCTTGCCCGAAATATCTACCAATCCCTTGTAAGGAGAAACCATGATAACATCATTCTCCATCAATCGGATATCATCTTTCATTTTGCCCGTTAGCAGGTAGTCATACACATCCACCACTGCCACAGGCTTACCGTTGCGAATCACCTGAATGTTGCGCAAGCTACCGATGGGGCTAACCCCACCCGCACGATAAAGCGCATGAAACAGGGTGGAAAACGACGACAAGCGGTAAGTGCCCGGCACAGCCACATCTCCCAGCATATTGATTTGTATGGTACGAATCTGACCCAGCGTCAACTTCACTTGCGAAGCATTCCCTTGCGAAGCATCCCCCTGTAAACCCGAGTATATTTTGCTAAACTCCTGTTGCAAAAAGTTATTCGCCTCTTTCACCGTCATGCCACTTAAGTAGACAGGCCCAAGTGTACTCACCGTAATGCTCCCTTCGGGCGATATCGTCTGACGAATCGAATTCTCCGAAGCTCCCCACACATCGATAATTACCTCATCGCCGGGACCCAGTTTATAATTCTCCGGAGTAGCCAAGTTCACATTTGGTTCAAACGTCAAGTTTTTGTCGGTAAACACATTGCGTCCAAACACGTTTTTGGCACCGCCGCCCACAGCAGGTTTACCAATGGTTGCCCCAATCTCATCTAGGTTAGAAGCATCAACACTATGCACCACAGCCGCTTCGCCACGCACACTACGTTGAGCAGCCACATTATCACTGCTACCTTGCTTACTCTCCAAATTCGCTTTGATACGCTCCACTTGAGCCTTGGTCACTCCACGAGCCGAAAGCTCCGTCACCAATTGCTGTTGAGACTTCCCTTGCTGTTGTCCCGTCTTTACATACGCTATCACCTGCTCATCACTCATGCTCTGTGCCGATGCTGCGCCTATCAGCAGAAATACTGATACTAATACTGTGAAAATTCTACGCATAGATACGATTAATTTATCTTTTTATTCTAATTTATACTCTTATAACCATTTGAGCCGCAAATATATAAAAAAAATACTTACATATGCATAAAGCTCTATAAAAAGCGCCCACACATCTGTAAATATTACAACAAACCGTTTTTCCCCATTTCGGTCAAAACACCCTCAAAAATAATTTTATTTTCGCCCGAGACATCCGGACTTTTTAACATTGAATAGATTAAATCACTATAGACTTTATCCGTCAACGTGCATACAACTTCAGGATTTTCGATTATACCTCTCCATTCCGCTTCTTTTTTAACGGTGAAGTGAGCATCATACCTAATTGTAGTTGTCACAGGAAATGTATAATCATCACCACTTAGAGTCTTTCCTACTACATCTGTATTTTTAAACACATACGAAATGTGTTGACCGTTAGAATTCTTATTAGCTCCTGAAACTTCATGCCCTCTTTGTGCTCCGGAGCGATTTTGCGAAGTAGTGACACAAGCTGTTACAATTGTATCTTCATCAATATATAGTGATATTAGATATTTGTGTTTGTTGTTATATTGATTTTTACTTTTAAAAAAACCGTAGATCACATTTTTAGGTGAGAACATCCCATTTCGTTTTATAACATTGCCACTTCATAAGCATCATCATATATTTCTAATTTCTCTTCCTCAGTGGTCAACAGTTCGCGAAGATCAATAGCAATATCCGTTTTTCCTTTATTAGCAACAAAATCCGGTTTAAATTTCAATTTTGCCAAACTCCATAAAGAGTTTTTTTTGTGAGTATGTTCAGAAAGAGCATCAGCACTCCTATTCCCATACTCCAGAAGTATATTATCAATTAGCTTCAATTCGTTTTCGCTAAAACTCAATGATGCCTTCTCTTTAGTTTTTAAAGCAGTAATAACCATTTTATCATGTTCATCACGTGTCACATCCACATATTCTGAGAATAAATTTTTGTCATTCTCTTTAATTTCATAAATACAAGGAGCAACAGGACCTTTTTCCCAAACAAAATAAGTTAACCAAGTAACAGGTATATTTCGTTTACTTACTGATTGTTCATCAATAAGATACACCAGCTTAATCATTTTCCTTACTGAAATATTAGGAATTTCAGTAGTGATATAAGCTAATAAGTTACCTATTTTTTTAATGTTCATATCTTTATTACTCTATTATCTATCTCAACAATCATTCTCATAAATTGTTGATTAATACACAAATATAAAATAAAAAATAAATATATGTATTATTTCATCCCCTATATAATATCATTTTTAGTTAAAAACAATATCCTTTATCAAATTTAAGCCCTAGTACATCATGATAACCAAGCTGCAAATTCATGTACCATTTACCAAGCACAAGGTACAACTTTGCTGCACAATGAACTGATTTACGTATTGATAGACTGTCTTTATCAATCGGCCTCAGTTG
>DKPL01000044.1:13616-13749 GCA_002471185.1 Bacteroides sp. UBA7335 | reverse complement strand
TCCAAGCTTCGAATTTAGCTTCAACTTCAGCTTCACCAAATGCGCCTTTAGTTACACCACCCAAAAGGTGTTTTTTCATATAAACGCCTTCGCGAGAAAGAATAGTACGAACAGTGTCTGTTGGTTGTGCACC
>DKPL01000044.1:13112-13263 GCA_002471185.1 Bacteroides sp. UBA7335 | reverse complement strand
TTGCCATTTTAAATAAATGTTTTAATTATTGATTTGAATTAATGCTATTAACTCGTAATAGCGGCGCAAAGGTAGAACTTTTGTCTTAATCTACCAATTATCTTGCTCATTATTTGGCTAATGGGGCACGTTCTTCACTTTTTTTGATATT
>DKPL01000044.1:11888-12940 GCA_002471185.1 Bacteroides sp. UBA7335 | reverse complement strand
CGTTCTTCACTTTTTTTGATATTCTACTGGAGTCATTCCTGTCATTTTCTTGAAAAACTTACTGAAAAACGATGGGTTAGGGAAGTTTAATTCATCTGCTATCTGATAAATCATTAAGTTGCTGTATTTTAATAACACTTGTGCCTCGAGAGTTACTGCATGGTTTATCCAATCCATCACGGTTTGTTGACTCATTTTGCGGATGACACTTCCTAGGTATCTTGGGGTTAAACAAAGCTTATCGGCATAAAAGTTGACGGTTCGCTGCTGTTTGCTGTGCTCATTTACCAAAGCGATAAATCGATGAAATATCTCTTCTTGCCGATTTAGTGGTGTCTTCTCAGTAAGATGTTTGCCAGTCATGGTGTTTTGTAAATAGTAGAGTAGTGAGCTCAACATATGTTGCACTGTTTCGCGCTGAAATGTGGGGGATTGCAGGATTTCCCACAGTAGACTGAAGTAGTGGCCACTTATCTTCCAATCTGTATCGCTTAACCTCATCACAATACACTGTTTCTGATATACATTAATCAAGTCCTCTTTGGGCATTGTTGATAAAAAGTGAAGGCTGAAAGCAATCATCTGAAAATCGTAATCACTGCTTATTTCTGATAATTGCAAGATACTATCTTGAGGAATAATTAAGACTGTATTTTCTTCTAGCGTATGTTCTATTAGGTTAACCATCACTTTTCCTCTGCCAGATAGTCTGCGAATGATGCGTCCTTCTTTGATGCGATAGGGTTGATTGATTTTGAATAAGGGACATTTCATGGAGGCAAAGCTGTTGACAAAACCTAAATCTGGATGAGCAAAACGGTACTCTGTATTTTCTACAACATGAGTTGCTATTAAGTTTTGAAGCGCTAGCTCTAAGGGTTTATTTTTCTCCATAAATTCAATATCTCTACTTGTCAACAAATATAGAGAGTTTATCTGGAATTTAATGGATAAATCGTACAATCAGAACATTATCGCAAACAATTAGAGTGTATCTGTGTGTTCTATATATCTACCTTTGTATTGAATATAAAATATATAATATTGAATGT
>DKPL01000044.1:8487-11727 GCA_002471185.1 Bacteroides sp. UBA7335 | reverse complement strand
TAAAATATATAATATTGAATGTATGAAACGAAAATTCTTTTCTCTATTCATTCTTTTGATTGCTACAACTTTACAAGCACAAGTTACATTGCAGTTGTGTCGGCAAAAAACGAGAGATAACTATCCGTTAATCAGCCAATATGGACTGATTGATAAGGCTACCGATTATAATTTGGAGAATGCTTCAAGGGGATATCTTCCACAGTTTTCGCTATCAGCCAAAGCTACTTATCAGAGTGAAGTCACAATGATTCCTTTTGAAATGCCGGGCGTTCATATTAAAGCACTTCCCAAAGGGCAGTATCAGATCATGGCAGAGGTGCAACAGAGCATTTGGGATGGTGGGGCTATACATAACAAAAAGCAGTTGTTGAAAGCCTCATCGGGAGTGGAACGCGAACGATTGAATGTCGATATGTATGCGTTAAATGAGCGCGTTGATCAACTTTATTTTGGCATTTTATTGCTTAATGAACAGCTCACTCAGAATGAATTATTAGCGAGTGATCTTGAAAATACGTATAAACAGATTGATGCTTATCTGGCTAATGGAGTGGCCAACTCTGCCGATTTGGATGCCGTAAAAGTAGAACAACTCAATGCTGCTCAAAAAAGGATAGAACTATTGGAGACAAAAATGGCTTACTTGAGAATGTTATCGCTTTTTATGGGGGAGGAACTCAATAGTCAGGTTGAGTTGATAAAACCTTCGGCAGAGATAAGCTCATCGACTGGTGCAATGACTATACGTAGACCCGAATTGGCCTGGTTTGAGGCGCAAAATTTGCAACAAGAGGCACAGCAAAAGTCTTTGCAAGTGGGGTATCTTCCAAAATTCGGAGCTTTTGTGCAAGGGGCTTATGGCAACCCGGGATTGGATATGCTTAAGAATGAGGCTAGTGCTTTCTACATTGCCGGTGTGAGGATGTCGTGGAACTTTGGTAGTCTATATACTCTTAAAAATGATAAGAGATCAATAGGAGTCAACCAAGAACGTATTGCTGCCAATCGGGATGTTTTTCTTTTTAACACTCGCTTACAGGTTGCGCAGCAAGATGGTGCTATTGAATCCATCCGCAAGCAGATGCGTGATGATGATGAGATTATCAGACTTCGAAACAACATTCGTAGGGCGGCAGAGGTTAAGGTGGCCAATGGAGTACTTACAGTGACAGAGATGTTACGAGAGATAACAGCCGAAAATATGGCTCGACAGACAAAGTCACTGCACCAAATTCAGCTATTGATGAATATCTGGAAATTAAGAAATACCATTAATGAAGAATAATCCTAATGCTTTGCCGATAATGTGGAAATGTAGTGACTCGGTAGCGGCAACAAGTCAGAAAGGGCTTTCTAGTTTATCAACTCAATGTATATATAAAAAAGATTCAATATGAAATCATTAAAACTAATAGGATGCTGTGCTTGTGTGATATTTGCAGGCGCTTGCGGAAATGGTATGCCCCAATATGATGCTACCGGAACTTTCGAAACAACCGAAGTGCTTGTCTCTTCCGAAGCTGCCGGCAGAATACTCAACTATCAGGTAGAAGAGGGCGACTTGCTAAAAGCTGAACAACAAGTGGGACTCATTGACACGGTACAACTCTATCTTAAAAAAATGCAGTTGGAGGCTAGCATGCGTTCGGTAGAGCAGCAACGCCCCGACATCATGAAGCAGGTGGCTGCGCTCAAAGAGCAGATAGCAACAGCCGAACGCGATAAGCAGCGTTACGAGAATTTATATAAAGCAGGGGCCGGCAATCAGAAACAGCTTCAAGATGCCGAGTCGCAGCTTATTGTACTGCGTAGGCAGTTGACTGCTACCAATTCATCATTGGCCAATAGTGACCAGAGCTTAACTTGGCAAGGTTCTTCGGTAGGGATACAAGTGGCTCAAGTTGAAGATCAACTAAATAAATGTCATATTAAATCGCCAATTGCAGGCACAGTACTGACCAATTATGCCGAAGCCGGTGAGTTGGCTACTATTGGAAAGCCACTGTTTAAGGTAGCCGATATGGATCGGGTTTATCTTAGAGCCTACATCACTTCCAACCAACTAGCAAACGTTAAGTTGGGACAGCAAGCCAAGGTTTTTGCCGATTATGGTAATGTTGAAAAGGAATATCCGGGCGAGGTTACTTGGATTTCGGAGCAGTCGGAGTTTACGCCCAAAACCATTTTGACTAAGGATGAACGGGCTAACTTGGTGTATGCCATTAAGATTCGAGTGAAAAATGATGGTCACCTTAAAATAGGGATGTATGGAGGCGTAAGATGGGAATAGCAATCGAAGCTAAAAATATAAGTAAAAACTATGCCAAAGTTGAGGCGCTGAAAAATATATCTTTTTCGGTAAATCGTGGTGAACTCTTCGGACTGATTGGACCTGATGGGGCGGGCAAGACAACTACTTTTCGCATTCTTACTACCTTGCTGCTTGCCGATAAAGGAGAAGCCAAGATGGGTGGTTTTGATGTGGTAAAACAATACAAAGAAATTCGTAAGCGAGTGGGGTATATGCCCGGCAAGTTTTCGTTGTATCCCGATCTAACGGTTGAAGAGAATATTAACTTCTTTGCTACGTTGTTTCATACCACCGTCAAAGAAAACTATGATTTAGTCAAAGAGATATATAGTCAGATTGAACCTTTCAAGAAACGGCGTGCCGGTGCACTTTCGGGCGGTATGAAGCAAAAGCTTGCGTTGAGCTGTGCCTTGATTCATAAACCTGATGTGCTATTCTTAGACGAACCCACTACGGGGGTCGATCCGGTATCGCGTAAGGAGTTTTGGGAGATGTTACGAAGACTCAAACAAGAGGGCATTACCATAATTGTATCAACTCCCATCATGAGCGAAGCCAGCTTGTGCGATCGTATTGCCTTTATCAACGAGGGCGAGATTAAGGGTGTTGATACCCCGCAGCAAATCTTAAAAGAGTTTAGTGCTATACTTTGTCCGCCACCGTTGCAGCACGAAGAGGTTCATGATACCGATAAACCGGTGATAGAGGTAGATCAGTTGTGCAAGATGTTTGGCAATTTTACAGCGGTCGATCACATCTCGTTTGAGGTGATGAAAGGTGAAATATTTGGTTTCTTAGGTGCCAACGGTGCTGGTAAAACTACTGCCATGCGCATGCTTTGTGGCTTAAGTATTCCTACTTCGGGCATGGCAAAAGTGGGAGGCTTTAACGTAGCTACTCAAGCCGAGCAAATAAAGAAAAATATA
>DKPL01000044.1:7571-8328 GCA_002471185.1 Bacteroides sp. UBA7335 | reverse complement strand
CCGAGCAAATAAAGAAAAATATAGGATATATGAGTCAGAAGTTCTCGCTATACGAAGATCTCAAGGTTTGGGAGAACATTCGCCTTTTTGGTGGAATATACGGAATGAAAGAGGTGGATATAGAACAAAAGACAGAAGAACTTTTGCAACAGTTAGGACTCACAGCCGAACGCAATACCTTGGTAAAGAGCTTGCCGTTAGGTTGGAAGCAGCGATTGGCTTTTTCGGTGGCTATCTTTCATGAACCCAAAATTGTGTTTTTGGACGAACCAACCGGTGGAGTCGATCCGTTGGCTCGCAAGCAGTTTTGGGAACTTATTTATCAAGCTGCCGATAGAGGCATTACAGTGTTTGTAACAACTCACTACATGGACGAGGCTGAATATTGTAATCGCATCTCTATCATGGTAGATGGACGCATAGAAGCACTCGATACACCTAGCCGACTAAAACAGAAGTTTAATGCTACTAGTATGGATGATGTATTTCAGCAGCTTGCTCGCAAAGCACTGCGCAAAGCCGATTAAAACATGAAACAGTTTATTGCATTTATAAGGAAGGAGTTTTTTCATATCTTTCGCGATAAGCGAACGATGCTAATTCTGCTGGGGATGCCAATTGTCCAGATTATTCTTTTTGGCTTTGCTATCTCAACCGAAGTACGCAATGTGCGTGTGGCGGTGCTCAATCCTTCCGAGGATAATTTTACTCGTCAGATTATTGAACGTGTCAATGCCAGCCAATACTTTGAAGTGAA
>DKPL01000044.1:7017-7391 GCA_002471185.1 Bacteroides sp. UBA7335 | reverse complement strand
GCCAGCCAATACTTTGAAGTGAAGCAATGGGTGCATACTCCTCAAGAGTTGCAAAAGGTATTTCAGGAGGGTGATGCCGATTTGGCAATCTCTTTTAGCCAACAGTTTTCCGACGATATATACAGTGGAGATGCAGCTATTCAGGTAGTGGCCGATGCTACCGATCCTAATATGGCCACTTTGCGCACCAACTATGTATTGGGATTGATAAAGCAAGCACAACAAGAGTTGATGAATAGCCCTCAATACGCTATTGCTTTGACTCCCGATATTAAACTATTGTACAATCCGCAGATGAATAGCACGTACAACTTCGTGCCCGGTGTTATGGGACTTATCTTGATGTTGGTGTGTGCCATGATGACTTCCATCTC
>DKPL01000044.1:5585-6844 GCA_002471185.1 Bacteroides sp. UBA7335 | reverse complement strand
TGTGCCATGATGACTTCCATCTCTATTGTTCGTGAGAAGGAGACGGGTACCATGGAGGTACTTTTGGTGTCGCCTATACGTCCATTGTTTATCATTCTGGCCAAGGCAGTACCCTATTTTTTACTCTCTTTCATCAACCTAGCTACCATATTGCTTTTGTCGGTTTATGTGCTTCATGTTCCTATAGTAGGTAGTTTGTTTTGGCTCATCATGGTGTCTTTGCTATTTATCTTTGTATCGTTAGCATTGGGACTGCTCATTTCAACGATTACTCGTACTCAGGTTGCTGCCATGTTGGTTTCGGGACTGGTACTTATGATGCCTACCATGATATTGGCCGGATTGATTTTTCCAATAGAGAGTATGCCGTTGCCACTTCAGTGGATAGCCGATATTTTACCCGCCCGCTGGTACATACAAGCAGTGCGTCGATTGATGATTGAGGGGGTAAGTATTACACTGGTATGGCGCGAGGTTGTCATACTTTCTGCTATGGCTATAGTCTTAATAACCATTAGTCTTAAGAAATTTAAAAACCGTTTGGAATGATTAAGTATCTCATAGAAAAAGAGTTTAAGCAGTTGGTGCGCAATCCGTTTTTGCCCCGTCTCATTCTTGTCTTTCCCTGTATGATTATGATTCTCATGCCGTGGGCCATGACATTAGAGATTAAGAATGTTTCGCTTAGCATTGTCGACAACGATCATACAATTAGTTCCCGACGACTTGTTGATAAAATATCTGCTTCTGACTATTTTCGATTAGAGAGTCTGCCGGGAACCTATTCCGAAGCTCTTTTTGAAATGGGAGAGGGCAAGGTGGATGTTATCATGGAAATTCCACGAAACTTTGAGAGCGATTTTGTTAACGGAGAGTCTGCACATGTGTTGATTGCAGCCAATGCCGTTAATGGTATGAAGGGAGGCATTGGTAGCTCTTACCTAGCCAATATCATTAGTGAATATTCAACAGAGATTAAAACCTATAGTCAAATCACTACTCCTGCAGTTTCGGTAGAGGTTACTTCGCTCAATCTATTTAACCCTAATCTAAACTATAAGATGTTTATGGTGCCTGCTTTGATGGTGATGTTGCTTACACTGATTTGTGGTTTTCTGCCCACACTCAACATTGTTGGCGAAAAAGAGACAGGCACCATTGAGCAAATTAATGTAACTCCCGTTAGCAAATTCACCTTTATATTGGCTAAGTTGTTACCTTATTGGTTGATTGGCTTTGTGGTACTGACCATCTGTTTT
>DKPL01000044.1:4804-5415 GCA_002471185.1 Bacteroides sp. UBA7335 | reverse complement strand
TTGTGGTACTGACCATCTGTTTTGTACTGGCTTGGATTTTCTATGGGGTTGTTCCCGCTGGTCATTTCGCCATAATCTACTTTTTCTCAATCCTCTTTGTCTTTGCCATATCTGGCATGGGATTGGTTATTTCCAACCATTCATCTACCTTGCAACAATCAATGTTTGTAATGTGGTTTTTTATGCTTATTCTCATCTTGATGAGTGGATTGTTTACCCCCATTAGCAGTATGCCGCAGTGGGCACAGCTTATCACATACTTGAACCCATTGCGATACCTGATGGAGGTAATGCGAATGGTATATCTTAAAGGTAGTGGATTTAGTGATCTGTTGCCACAGCTTACTGCATTAATCGCGTTTGCATCGTTCTTTAATATTTGGGCAGTAATCAGTTACCGAAAGCAAAATTAGGTGCAATCACTAGAAAAGCGCTTGTCGTTTATTGATGAACAAGTGCTTCTCTAGTGATATCAATTCTGTTTACAGTAGCTTGAAACGCATACGAAGCACTTTGCGCTCTTCGTCATAATCGTAACTAATGATTTTAAATGTTCCAATCTCCGAAGTATTCTCTACATGTGCACCGATGCAAGCACAAGCATCATAATC
>DKPL01000044.1:2990-4637 GCA_002471185.1 Bacteroides sp. UBA7335 | reverse complement strand
ATGCAAGCACAAGCATCATAATCACCTATACGCACAATGCGCAATGTCTCACTTGCATCCTCGGGTAGCTTGCTCAAATCAACAATTTCTGCAGCCTCACTGCGTGTCATAAACTCAATGGTCACAGGTAGATTTTGTTTAATAACTTCGTTAACTGTTTTCTCCACTTCGGCTAGCTCTTCGGCAGTAGGACAAGTGGCTAGTTCGTAGTCGCATTTACTCTTCTTGCGTTCGATATGGGCATTTTTCGAGCGGGGGCATCCGAATGTTTTTACCATTGTGGCATTTAGTATATGTTCTACAGAGTGCATGGGTTGATGCTCTGCTTTGTTGTGAGCATTGAGTTGTTGTTCCATAAAAGTAGTTTCAGTTTAAAATTAGACTTCTTACTGATTGCGAAAGTAAGTGTAAATTGGATATCTACCAAGAGTGGAGAGGATAAATAGAAAATATTATAGCCTCGCTGCAGATAGCTATCCACCGTGGTAGGAAGGGCTATCTACAATGGTAGGAAGAGTTATCTACCGTACTAGAAAGGAGTGCTTTTAGGATCAGAACCGACCAGCTAATGGGGTATGACAAACCTTACATTGGTCGACTGCAAGGTTGTTTTGAGTAATTTTATACCCACTTCGGTCAATGAGTAGTTTGTGACACTCCGGACAATAAGTTACCTCTCCATCCGATTCGGAAGCGTTGCCTAGGTAGATATACTTCATTCCTATATTTTTGGCAATCTCTCGAGCTCTCAATAGGCAGTTTAACGGAGTTGGAGGAGGAGTCGTTAGCTTATAAGTTGGGTAAAACCGACTAAAATGAATGGGGGTATCGGCAAATCCATTTTCAACCAGCCAAGTACACATACTTTCCAGTTGGCTGTCGCTATCGTTGAGGTCGGGTATGAGTAAATTTGTGATTTCCAACCACACCCCTTTTTCTTTCAACATCAATAAGGTGTCTAGTACAGGTTGTAATGTGGCATGATTCAATCGTTTGTATAATCCATTATCAAACGACTTTAAGTCGATGTTTGCAGCATCTATCCATTCGCAGAGTCTATCCAGTGGAGTAGGGTTGATGTATCCTGCCGATATCAATACATTTTTTACTCCATGCTGGCGTGCTACTTGTGCCGAGTCTAACGTGTACTCATAATAGGTAAGTGGCTCTGTGTAAGTATATGCAATACTCTCGCATTGACTATCTAGACAAGCTGTTACCAACTTTTCGGGAGGTAGAAACAGCGCTTTTACAGCCGATGGTTTAGCTTGCGAAATATCACTGTTTTGACAGTTGGCACAAGCTAAATTACACCCTGTAGTAGCTACCGACAAGCACTTACTACCGGGCAGAAAGTGATATAAAGGTTTTTTTTCTATTGGGTCAATGTGTAGTGCACATGCACGACCATAGACCTCTGTGTAAAGCCTATTTGAACGATTTGTTCTGCTTTTGCATAAACCACTTTCTCCTTCTTTTAAGTTACACGTATGAGGGCAAAGCATGCATTGCACTCCGTGCTCAGTGATTATATAATCGTAAGCCTCCTTTATATATTGACTATCTACAGTTTCCATCATTCTCTATTTTCATTAAATAGAATTGCTTCATAAGTATATAAATGGGCATCTTTCCAGCCATCCCATC
>DKPL01000044.1:1192-2810 GCA_002471185.1 Bacteroides sp. UBA7335 | reverse complement strand
GGCATCTTTCCAGCCATCCCATCCTAGTCCCGCTTTATCTTGGGCACAATGTCCAAGAAACTCCTCTTTGGTCCAGCCGGTCTCTTTGGCTACTTGGGGTAAGAAAGTTCCACTTCTTCCATTTTTCTCCATATATATCCCCTCTTTACCCAATACAAAGTCTTTTATGTTATGAATACGTTTTAGAGGAGTCAATACTGAGATTTCAATATTAATCTCGTTCAGTTCTTCATGCTCTAGTGGGAAGAAACGAGGATCTTTGAAAGCTGCAGAAATAGCCATCTCTTCAATTAATTTATAGAGCGGAGTGCGATTACCAAATCGCCCGATGCACCCTCTCAGTTTGCTTCGCTCGTAAAGTGTTACAAACGCACCACATCCCACTTTTAAGTTATCGGTTAGTTCATCAGGTTGATACAGAGCCTCTTTTTTGTGATTGATTTTATTGGTGATGGCTGTACGTGCTATTTTTAGCAAGGTGCTTTTTTCCTCATCAGTCAATGTATATTTCAAGCTATCATTGTTGCTATCTTTGGTAATGATAAAACTGTGATACCCCACAACACGATCTTTACTTCCATAAGCAGAGTTTCCTGAGTTTTGATACATCACATGATTTATCTGGTAACCACTCTCTTGTGCTAAAATCAACAACAATACTTCTATGGCTGAATGTCCGCAAGCGCTAGTTGCTAAGCCCGGATAGAGTTTGTTATTTCTATCAAGCACCTGGATGAAGTCATTAAGGTTGCCTTTCATGATGGCGTTTTCTGTACGCTTATCTATATCATTGGCCTCTTCGTATGTGGGATAGTGCGAAAAATCACTGCTAATTACAAACAGATTGCGACCGTCGAAGTAGGAAGATAAGGCATTGGCTATCTCCTTTAAGATTGGCAATGAGTCTGTTCCGATGATAATAGGCACAATAGGTGGCATCTCTTTCAGATGAAACTTGAGCAATGGCAGCTGTACCTCTAGCGAATGTTCTTTAATGTGTGCATCTATACGTGATGAAAAACAGTTGTTTTCGGCTATTAGCTTATGGCATAGTGTGGTGTCTACTTTTACCTCACCTAATGGCGTGTCGTAATAATCGAAAGCTGTATCGATGGCTGCTCCATTGATGTAAACATGATGGCTTGCACCAATTAAAAATATTCGATCGTACTTTGCACTTGGGTTGATTTGCGCAAAGGCCGAGGCAGCTATGGCTCCCGAAAAGGCATAACCGGCATGGGGTACGATAACAGCAGCTACCTCTTTGTATATGTTTATTGCTTTATATGGTTTATAATACGAAGTCATAATTTTCTTGATTGACTCTGTACTATCGGGATAAAAAGTACCGCCTACTGCCATAGGACGTACGCTATAAGTTTGGCCTGACTGACTTGTATTCATAAAAGAAACATTTGATTGAATAAACATAATTAATTGTATTTGATGCACCATTTCGAAACAGTCGAGACAATGGCTTAAATACGATTTTAACAACAAACAAATGCCATTAAAGATTATTCTTTTTGAGCGATTTAACTATTGATTTTTTTTGATGGATATAGAGAGGAGGCAATGAGTAAACTGATAGGTTGAGGTATGGGCAAAAAAAAAGGAG
>DKPL01000044.1:0-915 GCA_002471185.1 Bacteroides sp. UBA7335 | reverse complement strand
ATGAAAAACACATTGCAAAGGTAAGGTTTTTGATTATATCTCCAAAAAAACGAAGAGTAATTGTATGTTTTATAACATATATTATATATTCTGGGAGTTGTAGTGTAGCATTTGATAACTACATAAAAAAACAGAGATAGCTTTAGTTTAAACTAAGAGTCTATCTCTGTGAAGTATATTAGATTAGATGATTACTTGGTAGGTTGAGGATATAATGGATTACCAGAGTTATCTACATCAATCCAATTCACTAAATTTACATTAGAAAATGTAATTTGATCGGCATCTATTATAGCCTCGTATAGGTATGAATGTCCAGATTGGAATTCACCGTTGTAAACAGGCATATCTACAGTAAAGGTTTTAATATTGCCTACGGCATTTACTTCTGCTGTGATTGAGAGTTTCAAAGTATTACTTGTTTTAAGCGGAACCATAATAACTTGACCTATATTTTTGTTTAGATGCATAGCTAATGGAGTTGATTCAATAGTTGTTGCAGGAGGAATTATTCCTGTTTGTATACTTAAAGAATTTCCAGGGGTACTTGGAGTAATAGTGATGCTGCTGATCTCTCCCAAATAAACGTTTTCTCCAGCTACTACTTTTACTACAATTTGGCTGCAGCAATGATTATAAGTAATTGGAACCACTGACACACGATTTTGAATGTCTTGTTTTAAGATTTTTGCCCAAATATAATCAATATCATTGGCTAATGGATACTCTTCAACAAATGATGTTGGGTTGTTATTCTTTGTATCATTAGATGAGATTGTGTAAAAATCATATTCTCCACCTAGTAGATACATTGGACCTGATGTTGGGGTAAAGATACCAGCCGTTTGAGTGGTATAAATTCCTATGCCAATGGGAGATGAACTAAAAGTTCCCGAGTCAAAAGCATAAATATTG
>DKPL01000011.1:2962-3684 GCA_002471185.1 Bacteroides sp. UBA7335 | reverse complement strand
CCTGCTTGAACTTTTTGTTATCACGGAACCGATGCAAGATAGACAAAAGTTGATTAGTTCTGAGGAAAATATCCCTAACTGTTATTTATAGGGCGCATAATACTAAATGTCAGACAAAGAAAAACCGACATTAACAGTCGGCTTTAATATGTTTAGTTGCTTAATTTTACTCTGCTACTTTAACGCGGATTTTGCTGCTATCAACAGTAGATTGATTAAGTGCAGTAATTGCGTTTGCAGCTTCTTTTTCGTCTGGCATTTCAACAAATGCAAAACCTTTAGACAAGCCTGTCTCTTGATCTAAGACCAGAGTGCATTCAGTAACTGTACCGTGCACAGAGAACAACTTGTGGATGTATTGCTCAGTTGTTGAACGAGCAAGATTACGAACTAAGAGTTTCATAACTGTCCATTGACTTTGGGATCACAGGCATGATTGTCTCAGTAAAGGAGTGTACGGCAAAGCTATTGTTCACTTCTGCGTTAAAATAGTCATCTGTTGCACAGCAGATTCGCGTTTTGAACCACCGGCATTGATAATGCGCATCATTATCTTGCCTTGTGCGTGTAGTGACAGTGAGCTCTGGCTAGAAAGCACCTAGCATAAAAGTGAATGGCATCAATCACTATCAGATTACTTCAAAAGCAAACTACTACGGCAAGTTAATAATATTCACATTCTCAGAAAATATTAATTAAATGCCCTTCCTGATAACATTTAG
>DKPL01000011.1:1944-2688 GCA_002471185.1 Bacteroides sp. UBA7335 | reverse complement strand
CCTGCTTGAACTTCTTGTTATCTCGCCTTTCAAGACCAAAATGTTACTCACCAGAAAAATGACAGACATCATGTAATTCATGATTACTCATAAAATGGCTAATATAATCATGCGATATCCATTCCATCTCGTACGTTATGAACAGTCAAGATCATGATAAACGTCGATTTTATACATTTAACTTTATAGCATAAAAAGCATCAATGCCATTTAAAAGAAGTAAACAAAATGAATCAATCAGTAATATCCGCATATGACATTGCGCTTCTTATTTGTTGCCCTGTAGGTGCAATTATAGGTAGCTTTGCTTTTGCAATAATGGATTCAATTGACCCACTTAATTCACCTAAAAATGAAAGTGATGCAAAATTCGCATCACCACAGCTTCAAGAAAAACGTGGCATATGGCTAGGATTACGCTGCACTCTTGGCTTTATCTTAGGTTTAGTTATATCGCTATACTTTATCGGTTCAATTCAAGAAAATATATCAACTGTTGCAAAAATAATGGCACTTTCCATTGTTGCTGGCTATGCCGCACCGAAAGTATGGGTAGCACAAGAAATTTTGCTGGAAGCGAAAATCAAAAGGTTAATTAGTACAAATGATGAGCCTACACAACCATAACTCATAAATAAAACTCCATTCTGCACATATGTATCTATCCCTGCGACTAGATAACATTTAATTAAGGGGCATAATGGAGCACGCCTGCGTGCGAAGTGGTTTGAAATGGGCGTAAAA
>DKPL01000011.1:0-1714 GCA_002471185.1 Bacteroides sp. UBA7335 | reverse complement strand
GTCCCTGTTGAATTTTTTGTTATACAGCTCTAGTTTTACGTTTTGTATAGTCTATTAGCCCATCAATTGATTCATATTCAACATCTAAAGCATTATATGAATTAACTATGCTTTCAATGCTAGGCTCATAAGCTACAGCAGTATGTTTAGCTCTAGAAAATGAATATAACTCCTCTACCATAGAGTTAATCATCGCCATATTATGAAAAAGACAACAAATGTTGGTATTACTGACAGACCATCGTCCATTGCATAGAGCTACAACTCTATCATGGTGTACCTGCAACATCGTCATAATTGATTTTATATTTTCAGCCGTTTCTATGTCTGAGTTTTTGATACAGTCAGACATTACATTGAAACTCCCTATTGGTAACACAGGCTTCCTATATTTACTCTTTATTGTATTGTCCTTTTCACTATAAATATCCATCACAATCGATGCGCAATCATATAAATAGCTTGATATACCTGACAAAGTATATGGTAAAAGTGATTTAGATGCAGTTAGATCTCTTTTTCTTTGCTCATATATTTGCATATGCGTAGCAAGTAGCACTATCACACTGGAGAGCAAAGCTAAAAACCCCGCATTCAATGATTGCCATTCACTCCATACACTTTGGACATATACCCACCCCCCCTGAGACCACGGAAATATTAGCATACAAACTACGTACGATATCAGCAACAACACCGCAACAAGGATGATAATAAATTTAATAGCATTCATTACTAAAAAACCACTCATGGAGAAACAAACAAAAATGTGGAATAAGTATAACTTTTAGCTAAGGGGCATAACGGAGCACGCTTGCGTGCGCAGTGGTTTGAAATGGGCTTAAAATTTGCGCAGCAAATGCCCATTTCAAAATGTCCCTGTTTGGCTGTTTGTTATCTGGAACCGATGCTGCTAAAAGCACAATATTTCCGCCCCAACAGCCTACCTTACTCTTCTTTTACAACAGGCTGCATGATGCCGCGCCAGTCACAGTATAATTTTAGCCGTTTGGTACTATCACAAACCCAGTTGAGTTGCTGAACTGTTGTTGAGATGGAGACACTATGACTGAATTCGAGAAGATGTGCTTAGGCTTGGAATATGATGCCTTTAGCCCTGAATTTGGGATCCTGAGAAAACAAGCATTTACCCTGCTCCAAAAGATCAACTCACATCAATTTGAGGACGGAAAACCCTTTGTTGCTCAGCTACTCAAACATGTAGGTAAAGACTCTGTCATTTGCCCGCCCTTCTTATGTGAATACGGTAAAACCATTTCTATTGGTGATAATACATTCATCAATATGGGCGCTACAATGCTCGACAATGCCCCGATCACTATCGGAAACAACGTACTGATTGGCCCCAACGCTCAGTTCTACACACCTACACATTCACTTAATTACAAACAGCGTAGGAACTGGGAATGCAGCAGCCTACCAATCGTAGTTGAAGATGACGTATGGATCGGAGGAAATGTGGTGATTTGTCAGGGCGTAACTATTGGCGCACGCTCCGTGGTAGCCGCTGGCTCTGTTGTCACAAAAGATGTTCCGCCAGATACGTTAGTTGGCGGCACGCCAGCAAAGACAATTAAAGAATTAGAACAATAAATACATTCGCCGTAGTACTCACTACGGCACTATTACAGGTAATTACGTTCGCAGTAATTATGAATTCAATACACTTCCAGATAACATTTAGTTAAGGGGC
>DKPL01000031.1:5999-7578 GCA_002471185.1 Bacteroides sp. UBA7335 | reverse complement strand
CCCATTTCAAACCACTGCGCATGCAAGCATGCTCCGTTATGCCCCTTAGTTAGAAGTTATCATGCAGCGCTATTTTAAATCATCCTGACTGTCGAAGATTGTTTTAGCAATTGATATTGGCGTTTGCCCATGAAAAATGATGCGTAAGAATATACCATCCATTAATATGGTTTCTGTTTTTCCATTACCTATAAATATAGCTTTGCCTTTGTGTTTGTATGGTTTTACACCTGAGTTTTCAACGTGGCCACATTCCTTATTTGTTGCCAATCTAATTGAAAAACCATTCTTTTTTAATTCATCAAGAAATAACTCAACACAGATTCCTATGCAGACCTGCTTTCGGCCAAATAGTAAATCGAATTTATAGTTATCGTGAATGTTTCTGCTAAATATAGGAAGAGCTAAAGGGTCAAGCATACAATCAATTAGTCTTGCTCGTGGACACTCAGGTGTACCACCCATTGCGTCAAACCATAAATTGAATGCTACATGCCCAGTGGCTAACATTTCATCTTTTGAATATGCACCTAAAAACAAACAGTTATCAACTGTGTCAATAGCCCATCCTTTACTTTCTGATTCTTGTAATAATCTATTAAGCTTTAGATCCCAATTTTGTACTGGGTAAAATGGTTCAGGGATGTTCACTGGTTGATTAGTGTCTGGGTCTATTCCATGGCCATCATTGAGAATAGATGATATATGAGCCATTCTGTCAGCTTGCCGAATTACTCTTTGAAGTTGTTTGGCTGTTTGCTCACCTTCAGTACGGATAAAATTAACTAAAGATCTTGGGCATGGTGATTGCAGATACGACTCCACAAAGTTACAAATTTTTTTGTTAATCGCACCATCTTTGACCTCAGCAATTGTGATTCCCTCATCAGGTTTACATAATAGCAGATCACCTACTTGTATAAATGATGTTAGGTCAGAGATTAAAACAACTGAGTTAGGAGATTCGTTTAATATAGAGTTTGCAACTGAGACAACTGATTTAAAGTTACTGTTATATAAGCTTGGTTGTACTGTTGATTTAAAAAATCTTCTTGCAAATGCTAGCTGTTTTCCTAAAATCTGCCATGCTATAGCATCTATAACCCCTCTAAACAATAACATCTTCTGCGGTTCTATTTCATTTTCATTCTCAAGTATTGAAATTATTTTTTCCTGAGCAGACATCATTCCACGATTTGCTGCAGAAAAGAATTCTTTGCGAAGTTCATCATTATTTCTTAGTGACTCAGGTGACTGTATTTCACTCCATAAATATTTAGAGCCTTGGCATGCTTTTGCATATAGATCTTTGATTAGCGGCTCGTATTCGCGAGAAAATGAAAAATGAGCCAGAGTCGTAGTCTTGTCATAAGTCCGTTTCTTCTTTTTTTTGCTCAATGTCAATTCCTCTCATAGTAGCGTGTTGCTATTCTCTTTTTTGTAATTCTATATATAGTACTGCATTGATTATGGAGTGCGCAAATAATTATTAAATAACTATAGAGTCAGTTATTGATATGAATGACAAGTTTATTGCTTGTGGTCATGATAACAAAAAGTTCAAGTAGGGACATTTTGA
>DKPL01000031.1:4966-5756 GCA_002471185.1 Bacteroides sp. UBA7335 | reverse complement strand
ATGCCCCTTAACTAAATGTTATACACATCGGAGAAAATGGCTGATGAAACTTTGTGGCATTGATTTAGCTTGGCAAGGTGTGAAAAATCCATCGGGCATTGCTATCGGTGAGCTAAATGGAAATGAGTTACGAATTGAATCAGTCTATCCTTGTTGTCGTGATGTGAAAGCGATTATTGATTCTGAACCTGATATAGTAGGTTATGCTATAGATGCTCCGCTAATCATAAATAATATTTCAGGGCTACGGCAGTGTGAAAAAGAACTAGCTAAAGTTTATAGCTCGCGGCATGCAAGCTGCCATCCATCTAATCTAACGCTATACCCAAATCCTGAGCCTGTGAAACTTGCTCAACATCTGCAACAGAAAGGTGTCAAGCATCTAGGTGACCGTCAATGGATGCTCGAGTGTTATCCACATCCAACATTGATTGAAATATTCTCACTGCCTGAAAGATTAAAGTATAAAAAAGGTAAGGTCGTAGAACGTCGGAATGGACAAACTCATCTGGCTAATTTATTGGTATCTTTGGAGTTTAGTCCGATTGTGAAACTAATAATTCCGGAGCATACAAAACACATTTTTTCAGTTGAGTATATTAAATCATTGCGGGGTAGTGCATTGAAGAGAAATGAAGATGCAATAGATTCTGTCATTTGTCTTTATATTGCGGCTCTGTATGCTGTTGGTGTTACTAGCAAAACCTTTGGCAATAGCATTGATGGTTATATTTGGATTCCGTGCACTAAATGTGTATAACAACAAGTTAAAGCAGGGACATTTTGAAAT
>DKPL01000031.1:3977-4769 GCA_002471185.1 Bacteroides sp. UBA7335 | reverse complement strand
TGAATTTTATGCCCATTTCAAACTGCTACGCACGCAAGCGCGCTACGCTATGCCCCTTAACTAAATGTTATCACTAGTATCTGTCAATAAGCTTTATCATTCAGAGTAATGTGTGATAGTCCGCTGTTGATAAACAGCGGATAATTAATTATTTTCAGTATAATCCTGAAGCTTTATTTGGAGAGGATGGTGGAACTTGTCCTGCTAATATCATATTGTAACTTAGCATAAACGGAACTCCCCCATCAGAATCAATAATATTGCATACCCAACCTATTGGGTTGTTGAAATGTGAATTGTCGTTATTCAATACACCTATGGCGCCGTTTTCCTCATCTGAATCCCAGACTACTGATGCCCAATGCCACTTAAGACCTTCTACATATTGATGTCCAAGAAGCGCACCTAATGCATAAGCTTGGTCATCATTTAGCTTCTCTCCGCGGTCTTTTGTTTCTCTTACAAATTCAGTAATAGCGGCTACAACATCTGAAGGGCTTGTGGTTTCTGATATAGCTAGTAGCTCATATCCACTATTACATAGTTCTATGATTTGCTCTTCTACATCTTTAGGTATCGGTCTAATTTCAGCCACTACTTAACTCCATCTATAGAATGAAAGGTCGTTTTATCAAAAGATTTAATGTATGATAAAAGAAAGCGTAGTTAATGTCATTATTGATGTTAGTGTTTCTGTGACCTTATTCATAGTTAGTTGCATTATGTGTCACTTATATTTTGGCTAAAATATATTTAATATCTATTGTTGCGTGATAACAAAAAGTTCAAGCA
>DKPL01000031.1:3186-3563 GCA_002471185.1 Bacteroides sp. UBA7335 | reverse complement strand
TGCTATTTACGTAAATATCGTATTCTTTCCATTATTGAACATAGTTGGCGAATGAGCGTGTTGCAGTTTCAGCGGTATAGGCGAATGTAATCCAGCTTTCTTTCCCGTCAGTTGGTACTGCTGTTGCAGGGTGATCAGGCATAGCATGGTTTGCGGAAACTGGAAAATCGTATTCTTTCTTGCTGTTAGCATGATGTGGTTGCACAAAATCAGTGTTCTTTTGCACAATATAAGTCGAATGGTCGAGTCACGTGATAAATCATCAGTAGAATAGGGTAAGTTTAGGCTTGCCGAGGAAAGCTGCTCTTACTTAAGGCTGTTACGTTGGTCGGCAAAACCCTGCTTTTAGCAACCTGGGGTTTCAGATAACAAGAAAT
>DKPL01000031.1:1753-2910 GCA_002471185.1 Bacteroides sp. UBA7335 | reverse complement strand
TGCCCCTTAATTAAATGTTATCAGGAAAGTCATTAAGCTTATATTGTTGGCGAAGGAGATACCGTGATATGGCTGTGGTAGGGGACTATGGCAAATGGAATATATTATATCCTTAACGCTCTGTTAAAGGAGGCAATACAATACCGAAGTTGTTGCAAGCCACCTTAACCACTAAAAGAAGCGCATAGCAAAACACCAAGTGCTGCGAGTCACTACTAAACAGCTTGTAGTTTGTCGAGTTTATTAGCTAATGGTTTCTAACTCATTAATTTTATTTTGGATTAATTGTGGCAAATTTGAGAAGCGAATCCCTTGTAAGGTAAACCTCAATCCTACTGACCAAACGAGTCCATATACCTCAAGCCAGAAACGCATATCGTTATCAATTAACCCTTCAATTAAAGTTAAGTAATGAGACTGTTGATCATGGGGCATATCTTTAATTTTCGATAGCAAAGGAATCAATAAAGCAGCCTCTGAGTCAAATATGCCGCAATGTTGCCTAATATAGGATTTTGCTGTTTCCCAAGCGTCCCCGTTGAGGTCTGTATTACGGTGAATGATAAAATTGTTGACAACCCAAGCTGTTGCTTCGGAAAAGAAATTTTCGTAAAGCTCTCCAGTATCATGTTTGAGTCCATATTTTTGACTTTCGAGAGAATGCGTTAAAGCTGTCATTGAATTGAAGAAGTAATTGTCGAAATATTGTTTTTTAGCCAGTTCTAATTGAGCGTAATTGGCTTGCTGTGTCTCCTTTAATGTAAGTACCAATAAAACTACTGACATGAGTGTGAAGGCTGGGCCTAACACACCACCAAAAAAGGATCCTAAATATGCCCAATCCTCATTTTTTTCCCATAATCCAAAGCCGAATTTATGAACATATAAAAAAACTGGTGTGACGCATATGGCAAACAAGAATCCGAACCACTTTTTCATACTTATTTTATGACCTCATAATAAAATAGAAAAAACATCGCTATTGAGCGTAAACAGTCCGTATAGAAACGCTACATGCTATCTGCACTACTAAATGCAGCTAGTTGTGCTTCGCTGGTAGGGGATTTTACTAAAGATGATGAGTCAGCACATGTACTTGGAGTGCTAATATACTTTACTTGGTAAGCATCGGAGTCCATGATAACAAAAAGTTCAAG
>DKPL01000031.1:492-1449 GCA_002471185.1 Bacteroides sp. UBA7335 | reverse complement strand
TCAGGAAAGGCATTTAATTAATGCTTTCGGCGTATGAGAGAATTGTAATATTGCCGTAGTAGGGTACTACGGCGAATGAGAGATATTATATCTTTAACGCCGCATTAAGGTGTGAGCAACGCTACCACGAAACTAAACCATACCACCGTAAACACAAAACCCAACGATGACACAAAAAATGCCAAGCGTTGGGAATCACACTTAAATGCTTTGTTATGTTCGTTGCTAACTATAAACGAATAAGCTATCGTTTTTTTACAGCTCGAAGGGATTTTCCTGCATTTGAAGCTAACTCATCAATGAGCTGCTCTCTTTGCTCCAAAATTTCTTCCAATAACTCAAGCTTGTTTTCAGCATCGTTAAGCGCAGTTTCAGTATCCTCAACGCCGTCACTATAGCCTTCTGAATATCCGTCCATCCAACCAAGTCGATACGTTTGATCAAGAAGATCAGCTTGTTGGTCTTGTAGGTTTTTGTTTTGGTTATTGTTGTTCGAGCCCATGTTGCTTCCTCATTTGTTCGCGCATTTGCTGTTTTAAACCATCATCAATAGTCGTTCTCAAACGTTCGCTTATACTTACGCTACCCTGCTCTTGAGATGGAACAGTAGTCGTCTCGTCAACTTTACTTTTAAGTGACTTCAGCTTATGTGTTGGAAAAACAACCACATTATCTTTTTTACTCATATAGCCCTCCCATCTGAATAAGCCTAAATTATACCAAAACCTCAGTATTCTTAAACTACGTTGGGCAACAAATGACCACCAAGAACATAACAGCGTATTATGCGGAAAGTTTCCGTATAGTAACGTGGCATGCGCTCTGAGTCACAAGATATAACATTCTGTAGTGTGCTGCGTAGTGATTTTAACTGCGGAATTGGAGTTGGCTCATGCTTTGAGTATGCAAAACACATTGCAGTGTGAGCATCGGTTCCATGATAACAAAAAGTTCAAG
>DKPL01000031.1:0-212 GCA_002471185.1 Bacteroides sp. UBA7335 | reverse complement strand
CTTAACTAAATGTTATCAGGAGTGGTTTTGAACTAAGAGTGTAGGTGAGTGCTAGAATGGTAATGTGCATTTATTAACTGAAATCGTTCAGTATTAATAAATCGTGTTTTAGCTGAAGATAAGATTTTTAATTATATTTTCTGCATGTCTTTTCTTTCTTCTTGGCACTCATATGATCCCATCTCGAATTGACGACAAATCCAAGGTCTATT
>DKPL01000068.1 GCA_002471185.1 Bacteroides sp. UBA7335 | reverse complement strand
TAGCTTGCCAATATCCATTTACCTGTTCAATAATAGCAATTATTTCATCTTGATTCTTTTTTTTATCTGAACAAGCCATAGAGAAAATGACTAATGTGATAAAAGCAATTAAATAGTTTTTTTTCATGTCGCTGTTTTATATTTATTTATCTATATCTACTTCAAGTACATACACTGGTTTTGATGTTGTGTCAACAACTTTTTCTCCATCCCCTTGAGCTGTTTGCTGAATATAAAGATGTAGCAAACGATGATTTCTCCAGAGTACCTTATCATAAGAAGGCTCCCAAGCATCTACAGAGAAGTCTGTTAAATCTGTGATATCCCAATTACCATGCTTAATATTGTTCACATAAGCCATAGAGACTCTACTACCCCGTTCTTCATCGCGAAAGATTAAATAAGCCTCATCACCATGAATAACAAGACATGGTCTTGCTATTGGAATACGTTTGGTTCCTCCGCCTTTTAAAGAAAAGGGAGTCACTCGCTCTCCTACCTGCCGATGATTCCATTGGGTACCATCGTGCCACACCAAGCGATATTGAGGAACATCACTATCAGGGCTCCTCCAATAGGTTGCAATGTAAGGGTTGCCATGACTATCGGCCACCATACTGGTTTGATTTATCAATTCGGAGTTTTGCGGAATGACACACGCATACTCAGCACTACTTGCTGTAATAGGAAGCTGATAGATATCACCATTGGTTTTTCGCCAAGTTTTCCCCTTATCATCAGAGCGTGCATAGCAAAGATCATGATTTGTTTCAACCATCCAAGTCTCACGCCACACCCACGACAAATGAATTACTCCTTGTCCATCGACATCAAGTTGCCAATACGCATTTCGTTTATCTTCACCGCTGATTAATACCTCTTGTATATCATACCAACACTGTGTTTTTACATCATATCGTTTCATTACAAGATTTCCTCTTCCTGAAGAACCAGAACGGTAAACAAATAGCAAATCACCCCCATCAAGATTGTAGAACTCTGGATAAGTCACATTCTCCTCATCCACCTGAGTCATATACCGTTTCTCACCAAGTTTCAACGAGTGTGGAGTCACACTTCGACAATAGTTTAGCGAGTGTCCATGATGATCGAAAGCAACATGCAGATATCCTGCCCCATCCACTCCAATGCTAATGCTATTGTGAGCATCTTTTACATTTCCCACGTAATTGGTTTCACATATCAACCAATTGTCTGTATTTAAATTGCGAGAGCCAAGTATCACTCTACCGATAGAGTCATAGTAGGCAATGTATTGCTTATTACAATGAGTTACAATGGAACTATGCCGAAAGATGGTGGCGTTGACAGATGTTCCTGCATAACCAAAACCTACTTCGGAAAGATGATGCTGAGCAGAAGAGTATGTAAAAACACAAAACAGAGATAAAAGTGTGTATAATGCTTTATTCATTAGTATCAATCTATAAGATTATTAAAGTAATAGATTGAACAAAAATAGTCATTATGCAATAAGATGAGGTCTAAAAATGATTCAATGTGGTTGAATAAATCAAGCTTATTCAATTTTATGTGCTTATAAGCCTCAACAAACTAAGTTATGCCGTTTACAATTGATCATAAAAATAAATAGAAAAAGACATATTAAATCAATAACGCGATGCAATTAAAAGAGACTCAGTGTACTATTATCGCCCTATTTACTAATAAATATCCACCAAAAAAACGAATAAGAACCTTTTTTGAATGATAATTAAGCTTCATCTATAATCATAAAAATTATTTTTGTCAATTAATTATTAATCAATACATATGAAAAACAAGCTATCCATATTGCTACTATTTATTCTATTTTTCCACAATGCCTTATGTGCACAAACTCCAGAGTCGTTTACCACAGGAAAGAATACTTTTTTACTAAACAACCAACCGATAGTTATTAAAGCTGCAGAGCTTCATTACACACGCATTCCACGCGAATATTGGGCACATCGCATTGCAATGTGCAAGGCACTCGGTATGAACACCATATGCATGTATATCTTTTGGAATATACATGAACAAGAAGAAGGACATTTCGACTTTACCAATCAAAATGACATTGCAGCTTTCTGTCGTGAAGCACAAAAACAAGGCATGAACGTTATAGTGCGGCCGGGGCCTTATGTTTGTGCCGAGTGGGAAATGGGTGGTTTACCTTGGTGGCTACTCAAGAAAGAAGATATTGCACTACGTTCGCTCGATCCTTACTATATGGAGCGGGTAAAGATATTCATGAATGAGGTAGGAAAACAATTGGCTCCACTACAGATTACTAAAGGAGGGAATATCATCATGGTACAAGTAGAAAATGAATTTGGCTCGTATGGCACCGATAAACCTTACATTGCAGCCATTCGCAATCTTGTTAAAGAAGCCGGATTCAATGAAGTACCACTATTTCAGTGCGATTGGAGTAGCAACTTCACCAACAATGCACTCGATGATTTAATTTGGACTGTGAACTTTGGTACGGGTGCCAACATCAATAATCAGTTTGAAAAACTACGCAGCCTTCGGCCGGATAGCCCACTCATGTGTAGTGAGTTCTGGAGTGGCTGGTTTGACCATTGGGGCAGAAAACACGAAACACGTTCAGCCGAAGAAATGGTTAAGGGTATCAAGGACATGCTTGATCTAAATATATCCTTCAGTCTTTATATGACACATGGCGGAACAACCTTTGGGCACTGGGGAGGTGCAAACAATCCCGCTTATTCAGCCATGTGTAGTTCTTATGATTATGATGCTCCCATCAATGAGGCCGGTCAGACAACAGAAAAGTTCTTCTTACTCCGAGAATTGTTAGGAAACTATTTGAAGGAAGGGGAAACTCTACCTAAGATTCCTCAACCTTATCCGGTGATTGAGACTTCTGAGATTTTATTTACACAAGTAGCTCCACTGTTCGACAACCTCCCCAGCCCCTTATTCTCTGAAGAGATTAAGCCGATGGAGTATTTTGATCAGGGTTGGGGTAGCATACTTTACCGCACTACATTGCCAACAGCGGTAAGTGCAGGCACACTTTTAAAAATTAACGAAGTGCACGATTATGCATTGATATTTGCTAATGGGCAGTTGATTAATCGTCTAGACAGACGTAAAGGAGAGTTCGAAACCAAACTTCCGGCTTTAGCTAAAGGTACACAACTTGATATTTTGGTTGAAGCTATGGGACGCGTCAACTTCGACAAATCAATTCACGACCGTAAAGGGATTACCAGCGATGTTTCGCTAGCTATTTCAGCCAACGAGTCTAGTTCACTAAAAAACTGGGAGATATATCGTTTTCCTGTAGATTATGACTTTGCTTTAAATCAAAGTTATAAAAAAGAGGCAGTACAAACAATGCCTGCATACTATAAGGCACATTTCGATTTAGCAAAGATAGGCGATACATTTATAGATATGAGCAATTGGGGGAAAGGAATGGTTTGGATTAATGGTCATGCTATGGGACGATTTTGGGAAATAGGCCCTCAGCAGACACTCTATGTTCCGGGATGCTGGCTCAAAAAAGAGAATAACGAGATTATTGTACTCGACTTAACAGGACCACAAAAGGCGTCTATTCGCGGATTGAAAGCTCCCATTTTAGATGTGCTACGCGAGAATGCTCCCAAAACGCATCGCAAAGACAATGAAAAACTAAATCTGACTCAAGAAAAAACAATTATCGAGTCCACTTTCCTGCCCGGTAACGGCTGGCAGGAGGTAAGGTTCAAACAACCCCAAAAAGGAAGATTCGTATGCATAGAGGCTTTATCTTCACAAAACGATACAAATGTGGCTGCCATTGCCGAGCTAGAAGTACTTGGGAAGGATGGTAAACCGATATCTCGCGAACATTGGAAAATACGATATGCTGATAGCGAAGAAACTCGAAGTGGCAATTGTACAGCCGATAAAATATTTGATCTGCAAGAATCTACTTACTGGATGACAGTAGACAATGTAGCTTATCCTCATCAGTTGGTTATTGACCTCAACAAAGAGATAGAGGTGACAGGCATAAAGTATCTTCCACGCGCAGAAAAGGGATATCCAGGCATGATAAAAGATTATCGCATCTATGTTAACTCTAAAGATTTTAAATACTAACAATCTTCAATTTATTACACTAGCTAATATGAGTAAAATAAAAATTTCATGCGTATTTTATGAGTATATAGCAAAAACCATAAATTCTTTCAACATGAAAAAGCAACTTATTATGGGGGTGTTTGCAATGATATCGTTCACAGCAAACGCTCAGTCCAACGAATGGCTTAATCCAGAAGTTAATGCTGTAAATAGAGCTCCGATGCATACCAACTACTTTGCTTATGAGAGCCCTGAGTTAGCACAAAACGGTGATAAACAACAATCATCAAACTACCTTACCTTAAATGGCAAATGGAAATTTAACTGGGTTAAAGATGCAGACTCACGCCCTACCGATTTTTGGAAGATTAATTATAACGATAAGAGCTGGGATGACTTTATGATACCTGGTATGTGGGAACTCAATGGCTATGGAGATCCTATTTATGTGAATGTAGGGTATGCTTGGCGAAATCAGTTTAAGAATAATCCACCCGAAATCCCAATAGCGAATAATCATGTAGGTTCTTATCGCAAAATGATTACAGTTCCGGCTTCATGGAGTGGTAAAGATATTTTTGCTCATTTCGGTTCAGTCACATCAAACATTTACTTATGGGTAAACGGAAAATATGTGGGTTATAGCGAAGATAGCAAACTAGAAGCCGAGTTTAACTTAACTCCGTATCTTCAACCGGGAAAAGAGAATCTTATTGCTTTTCAGACATTCCGCTGGTGCGACGGCACTTATTTAGAAGATCAAGACTTCTTTCGATTTTCAGGAGTAGCACGCGATAGCTATCTCTATGCGCGCAACAAGAAACGCATTGAGGACATTCGTGTGACTCCCGACTTAGACGAACAGTATAAAAATGGAGTATTGAACATTGATCTGAAACTCAATACCACAAATGCTGTTACTTTAACGCTGATTGATGCTACAGGCCATCAAGTCGGCGAAGCAAAAGTAAAAGGTTCAGGTAAAGTTTCGGTCATACTCCCCATTGAAAACCCTTACAAGTGGAGTGCTGAAACCCCTTATCTTTACACGCTCTATGCTTCGACTTCTGCAAATGATGAGATTATTCCCATTAAAGTTGGTTTCAGAAAAATAGAACAAAAGGGAGATCAGATAACCATTAATGGACAACCCGTTCTATTCAAAGGTGTTAATCGTCATGAGTTAGACCCCGACGGTGGATATGTAGTATCAAAAGAACGAATGTTGCAAGACATTCAATTAATGAAGCAGCACAACATCAATGCCGTACGAACTTGCCACTATCCTAATGATAACTTATGGTATGAATTGTGTGACGAAAATGGCCTTTACGTAGTAGCAGAAGCTAATATAGAGTCGCACGGTATGGGCTACAATGAGAGTACGCTTGCTAAAAACAAATTATATAAAAAAGCTCACTTAGAGCGTAATCAGCGTAACATTCAGAGAAGTTACAACCATCCAAGCATCATCTTTTGGTCATTGGGTAATGAGGCAGGGTTTGGCGAAAACTTTGAGCAATGCTATAACTGGATAAAAAACGAAGATAAAAGTCGCATGGTGCAATATGAGCAAGCTCATGGCAATGAGTTTACCGATGTAAACTGTCCTATGTATGCCGATTATAAGACAATGGAAGAGTATGCTTTGCGTACCGATGCAACGAAGCCTCTGATTCAGTGCGAATATGCACATGCTATGGGCAACTCAATGGGAGGTTTCAAAGAGTACTGGAAACTAATCCGCAAGTATCCAAATCTACAAGGTGGATTTATCTGGGATTATGCCGACCAAGCTATCCGATGGAAAGGGAAAGATGACGTTGAGATATATGCATATGGAGGCGACTTCAATCGCTTTGACGCTTCAGACAATACCTTTTGCAACAACGGTATCATGAGTCCCGACCGTACACCCAATCCACACGCTAACGAAGTGGCCTATTATTATCAGAACATCTGGACCAAACCAGTCGATCTGACTAAAGGAATAGTGGCTATTTATAATGAGAACTATTTCCGCAATTTAGAGAATTATACTATGGTTTGGGAGGTTGTGGCAAACGGACGTTTAGTGCGTAACGGGCAAATAGACAATCTTAATGTCGCTCCACAACAAACGGTCAACTACACACTGCCTATCGAAGAGATTCCAACTGACAAAGAGTGCTTTTTGAATATCTACTACAAAACCAAACAACGTCAAGAGTTATTACCGGCAGGATCAATTGTGGCTAAAGAGCAACTTTTACTAACTCCCTATCAGTTACCAACTATGCAACTAAACAATCATATGCTAAGTAACAAAAAGATACCTGTGGCTACAGTCAGCAATCAAGATTCGCAATATTTAATTGTGACAGGAGACAACTTCAGGGTTGAGTTTAATAAAAGAAATGGCTACCTCAATAAATACATCGTAGCAAATCATGAGATGATTGAACCAGGATCTACACTTATACCAAACTTTTGGCGTGCTCCAACCGACAATGATTACGGAGCTAACCTACAAAATAAATTTGCAGCTTGGAAAAATCCTGAAATCAAACTAACGGCACTCAACCATAAAACTGATAATGGCTTAGTAATCATCGAAGCCAACTACAATATGCCAACTGTTTTTGCAGACCTCAACTTAACCTATGTTATCAACAACGTTGGAGACATCAAAGTTACTCAACAACTTATCACAAACAAGGAAACAAAGAATGTATCGCCTTTATTTCGATTTGGGATGCAGTTGAGTATGCCTAAAACATTCAATCGCATTAGCTACTACGGACGGGGACCGGGAGAGAACTATTCCGATCGCAAAGATTCTGAATTTATCGGCCTATATAACCAAAGCTCCGAGAGTCAATTCTACAGTTACATACGTCCACAAGAAACGGGAACTAAAAGTGATATCCGCTGGTGGGAACAAACAAGCAGAAGTGGCAACGGATTGTTTTTTGAATCTGAAGCTCCATTCTCTGTTTCGGCTTTAACTTACACTACCAAATCACTAGATGATGGCGAAGAAAAAGGACAAAGTCATTCTCCCGAGGTAATGTCGGCAGACTACATCGACATTTGTATTGACAAAGCACAAATGGGCTTAGGGTGTGTGAACAGTTGGGGAGCATTACCACTCGAACCATACTGTTTGCCGTACAGTGATTATCAATTTACTTTTATCATTAAACCTATTAACAACCGACTGATTATAAATTAATAGTAGATAGTGAATAATGTTTTAAAAAGTCTGTAAATTCCATTTCTCGTTGATTTTAGTTTCCAATACAAATCTAAGAAATATTGGGATTTACACACTTTTTAGAACACTATCTAAAATTACAATCCCTCAGGATTTCAGTATGATCCTCGGTATGATCCGAAACCATCTACTCAAATGTTACTCCCCAAAAAGAAAAGTCCTTGTAAATGCTTTATTAGCTATTTACAAGGACTTTAAAGTACCCAGACCCGGGGTCGAACCGGGATGGAAGTGAATCCACTGGTGTTTGAGACCAGCGCGTCTACCGATTCCGCCATCTGGGCATTGCGTTTTATTGCGGTGCAAAGATACGGCTTTTTACTAAACTTCCAAACGTTTTATCTAAAAAATATCACGACCCATCCATTTTTTCTTTATCTCATAAAACGTTAGATTAGGACACACAATCGTAAACATCTGATATTAGGACAATTAATAACAACTACTACAAACAAGTCACTTATAAATAAAATCGTTTGCCTTATCTAAAAAATAATTCAGCCATCGACTTAAGCTGAGAAAGAGCTGTAATAACAAAAAACATTCTTAGAGAAGAGTTACATTTTTTGATGCAGAAAATTCATTTTTCACAGAATAACCACTAATTTAGCAGAAACTTTAATAAATAAAACTCATCATGCTTAATAAAGACAACTATTGTGTCATAATGGGAGGTGGCATTGGCAGTCGTTTCTGGCCTTTTAGCCGTAAGACATTACCTAAACAGTTCCTCGATTTTTTTGGTACAGGACGTTCGTTGCTTCAACAAACATTTGATCGGTTTAATAAAATAATCCCGACTGAAAATATACTAATTGTTACCAATGCTATCTATGCTGACTTAGTAAAAGAACAATTACCCGAATTAAAAGACGACCAAATACTATTAGAGCCTGCGCGCCGAAATACGGCTCCTTGCATTGCATGGGCATCATATCACATTCGTGCACTCAACCCCAATGCAAATGTTGTAGTTGCTCCTTCTGATCATCTGATATTAAAGGAAAGTGAGTTTCTTGAGGCAATCACCAATGGTTTGTCTTTTGTAGCACACTCAGACAAGTTACTAACTTTGGGTATTAAACCGAATCGTCCCGAAACGGGCTACGGATACATCCAGATTGACGAGCACATGGGCGATGCTTTTTACAAAGTGAAAACTTTTACAGAGAAACCTGAGCTTGAATTGGCTAAAGTCTTTGTAGAAAGTGGAGAGTTTTATTGGAACTCAGGCTTATTCATGTGGAATGTGAATAGCATTATCAAAGCTGGAGAGAATTTATTGCCGGAACTAGCATCGAAACTAGCTGACGAACGTGTATATGGCACTTCACAAGAGAAAGCCTTTATAGAAGAGCGATTCCCCACTTGTCCTAATGTATCAATCGATTTTGGCATAATGGAAAAAGCGGAGAATGTATATGTGGCTTTGGGTGACTTTGGATGGTCGGATCTTGGCACATGGAGTTCGCTTTACGAATTGTCGGATAAGGATGAGGACAACAATGTAACGTTGAAAGGAACTTCACTACTTTATAATAGTAAAAACAATATTGTTGCTATGCCCGAAGGCAAATTGGCAGTAGTCGAAGGATTAGACGGATACCTCATCGCCGAATCGGATAATGTATTGTTGATTTGTCCCAAAGACGAAGAACATACCATTCGCAAATACGTAAACGATACACAGATAAAATTAGGGGAGGACTTTATTTAAGCCTCAACTATAACAATCGAAACAATGCTAAATATGAATCATAGACTATGAATTTAGTGCTAAAAAATAAAGACCGACTTGATGTAGTAGATTCTCTACGAGGATTTGCATTATTGGCTATAGTGTTGATTCATAATTTGGAGCATTACAATATCTATTATGTTCCCGAATTCCTACCGCAATGGCTTGCTAAGCTTGACCAAGGAGTTTGGGACATTATATTCTTTCTGTTTGCCGGCAAAGCCTATGCGGCATTCTCTCTTCTCTTCGGCTTTAGTTTCTACATTCAATTTAGAAATGCAGAGAAACGAGGAGTAGATTTTCGTGGACGTTTTGCATGGCGTATGCTTTTGTTATTCCTTATTGGTCAGTTTCATGCTCTATTTTATGATGGAGATATATTGGTGCTCTATTCAATCGTGGGACTTTGCTTAATCCCTATTTGTAAATGGAGCGACCGTTCAGTCTTCATCCTTGGTCTATTGCTCATATTTCAACCCTTTGAATGGGGAAAAGTATTTGTGGCAATGACACATCCCGGCTATATGTTTCCAACCAACTTATATCTTCCATTTGCCATTAAATCAACAGAAATATGCTCTAACGGAAACTTCTGGGAGGTATTGGTCAATAATATTGGTACTGGTCAGCTATATAGTAATATTTGGCAAATCGAAAATGGACGTTTATGCCAGGCGGCTGCTCTCTTTATGTTTGGCATGCTACTGGGACGTCGCAAGTATTTTGTACGCAGTGAGGTGTCAGTAAGTTTCTGGAAACAGGTATTGATCTACTCTTTCATCATGATCATGCCTTTCTACCTACTCAACAACTTAGGCGAAAGCTATATCCACAATAAGTTTGTGGCTATACCATTTACGCTGATTTTCTCTTCGTTATTCAACTTTGCCTTTACTTCTATTTTAGTATCGGCATTCACATTATTGTGGTTCAACAAAATTCATGGCTACCGTTTTCAGAAGTTCATTATTCCCTACGGACGCATGAGTTTAACCAACTACATTATACAGTCTATTATTGGTGTGTGCATCTATTATGGGTTTGGATTTGGTCTTTATCAAAAAACTGGTTCTACAGCTACTTTGCTCATAGCTTTAGCCATATTCACCGTGCAATTGTTTTTTAGTAGATATTGGCTGACCAAACATAAGCAAGGCCCATTAGAGTATGCATGGAAAAAGGCTACCTGGATGAAGTTCCGCAGATAGCCTTTATAGTTATTACATTTATTTTATTTGTATTCCGACAATGGCAAATCACCACGTAGTGCACCAAGTGCATTTAGTGCCAATGCCTCCAGTTCATCTTCACCAGGATAAACGTGCACCGGAGCTAAGAAAGAAATGTATGCGCTCAAACGAGGTATGACGTACTCAGATCGAGCAATTCCTCCGGTTAATAAAATGGCATCAACATCACCATAAAGAGGCACTGCTGCTGCACCTATAGCTTTTGCGACTTGATAAATCATGGCATCTACTACCAATTTGGCATGCGCATCACCCTCCTCTATCATTTTCTCAATAACCATCATGTCTGTAGTACCTAGATGGGCAGCCAAACCAGCATGACCCGATATACGCTTTTTTAGTTCATCCTTGGTAAACTTGCCACTATAGCAGAGATCGATAAGCTGACCTGTAGGCAGAGTTCCGGCTCTCTCAGGCGAGAAAGGTCCTTCGCCATCCAAAGCGTTGTTTACATCAATGGCACGTCCTTTGCAGTGAGTACCAATTGATATACCGCCCCCCAAATGACAGATTATCAGATTCAGGTTCTCGTATTTCGTATTGTTTTCGCGAGCAAAGCGTCGAGCTATAGCCTTCTGATTGAGTGCATGCCAAATGGTAATGCGAGGCATAAGAGGTGAACCTGTGATGTGCTGAAGTTCATCCATCTCATCTACCACTCCCGGATCGGCAATAAATGCCCTACACCCCGGAAGCATGCGTGCCAGTTCATCGGCTATCAAGCAACCTAAGTTGCAAGCATGGGTACGCATGGCATGACGCACATCATTTCGCATGGCTTCATTTACTTCGTACACCCCACCTGCTATGGGCTTCACCAGTCCGCCTCTGCCAACAATAGCATCAAACTCAAATGGCATCCCTTCTTTTTGAAGCGCATCCAGCACCAGCTGTTTTCTAAAATCAAACTGATCAATCACTTGTGGAAAGGCTGCAAGCTCTTCAATATTGTGGCGAATATTGCGAACCAACAAAGGTTTTTCATCTTCAAACACCGCTATCTTGGTGGAAGTAGAACCAGGATTAATTGCTAATATCTTCATATTTCTTTGTTATGATTTACAGGTGAGACAAGCCATAGCCATACTATAATATTTTGATAATCCGGTATCGCTACGCGATGGCAATACTACCGGACAAATAGGTCCTTGAAGCAGAGCTGCCATATCGGCTCCGGCAAAAAGCGCTACCGATTTATAAAACGTATTGGCCGACTCGATATTGGGGAATATTAAAACATCGGCCTCACCATTGATGGGCGATACAATGCCTTTAATATTGCCACTGGCAGGTTCGCACGAAGTACGTACATCGAGCGGACCGTCGATAATGGTGTCACCAAATTCTCCGGCTTCGCAAAGTTCTACAATATTGACGTAATCTAACGAGTGAGGGAATTTAGCACTAACCTTTTCGGTACAGTGTATTAGAGCTATTTTAGGTTGCTTGATACCAAAGTCATGACAAACTTGAATAGCGTAAGTAATCATCTCGATGCGTTGTTGCAAAGTGGGACGAGGAATAACGGCTGCATCCGAGAAGAATAAAAATTTGTCATAGGTAGGTATTTGCATCATTGATAAATGTGTCAGCACTTTGCCCGGTGGCAAAAGTCCTTTTTCCTTATCCAAAATAGCACGAAGCAGATTGTCTGTATTGATAATTCCCTTCATCAGAATATCTGCCCCACCCTCACGCACGATGCGAACTGCCTCCCGAGCAGCCTCATCGGGATCTTCTACATGAATGGTCTTTACGAATTGAGGATATTTCTTTAACGTTTGATACTTCTCTAATATGGCAGAATCACCAATCATCAGGAACTCAGCGATACCTTCTTCGAGTGCACGAGCTATGGCATATTCTGTATTGGCGTCATTGGCACAGACCACTGCAATACGTTTGCGGCGCTGAAGATTTTTCAAGTGAGTTGTCAGTTGATCAAAATTTCTAATAGGTTCCATAACGATAGATTTTTAGCAAATATCAGAAAAACATTCGAATATTCATACGGTGATACATATAAAAATAAGCCACAAAAGTAACATTTTGCTAATCACAACAACTTTTGCTCTTGAAGATTGCGAATAAATAACACCCAACAGAAAAAGAAAGTTCCGAATCAATATCACAATCGTTGTATCTCCATAAGGTCAATGCTTGCATATCCCAATTGACTATCTATTATTTACGTTCTGCCAATTATTTTGTGTACATTTGCAGATATCGATTAATAGAAACAATTATGGACTCATTGATTTACCCCCCCTATTTAAGCGAAGGAGACGAAGTGGTCATTCTCTCCCCATCGAGCAAGATAGATAAATCGCTGTTGAAAGGAGCCCAGAAACGTTTAGAGTCCTGGGGATTAAAAGCTACCATTGGCAAACATGCCGGTAGTGCAGCTGGCAAATATGCCGGTAGCGACAAACATCGTTTGAAAGACCTACAAGAGGCTTTCAACAATCCTAAGGTGAAAGCTATACTTTGCAGCCGAGGTGGATATGGCGCTGTGCACCTGATAGACAAGTTAGACTTTACCGTCTTCAACCAGTCGCCTAAGTGGCTGATAGGGTTTAGCGACATTACCGCCCTTCACAATACCATTCAAGCCAACGGTTTTGCATCGCTTCATGCACCTATGGCACGTCACCTCACCGTAGAGAGTGCCGAGGATGCTTGCACCGTTTACTTAAAAAATATTCTTTTTGGCGAATTGCCGTCATATAGCTGTCCCAAACACAAGCTCAACCATAAAGGAGATGCCGAAGGGATACTTAGGGGTGGAAACCTGGCTGTATTTTACGGCTTGCGTGCCACACCTTACGACATTCCGGCTGAGGGCACTATACTTTTTATAGAAGATGTTGGCGAAAGGCCTCATGCCATAGAACGAATGATCTATAACCTGAAACTGAGTGGAGTGCTTAGCAGACTTTCGGGGTTAATTATCGGCCAGTTTACCGAGTACAATGAAGACCTTTCATTGGGGAAAGATGTATATAATGCAGTGGCCGATTTGGTAAAGGAGTATGATTATCCGATATGTTTCAACTTTCCCGTAGGCCATGTGGTGAGTAATTTGCCACTGATTGAAGGTGCTAAAGTTTCTTTAAAGGTAACGGACAAAGAGGTAGTGCTTAACTTCTTATGTTAAATATTGGGCAAGTGGTAATAAAAGCTATCACTAATTTAGTTACTTTTGCCGTTATCAAATTATAACTCTACAGAGATGAATAGTAAATACTTGATATGGATATCTGGGGCATTGCTACTGGCTACTGCAACGGCTTGTGGCGGAAGCAAAAACCAGAAAGCGGATGCTACACAGCAAGAGATAGTAACGGTGAATGTTCCATCATTTAATGCCGATAGTGCTTATCAGTTCGTGAAGGCACAAGTCGATTTCGGTCCTCGCGTGCCCAATAGCAAAGAGCATGTGGCCTGCGGCAACTACCTAGCGCAGCAACTCGAAAACTATGGGGCGAAAGTCACCAGCCAAAATGCTGAGCTGATAGCCTACAACGGTACATTGCTTAAAGCCCGCAACATTATCGGCTCGTTTCAGCCCGAAAACAAAAAACGCATTGCGCTCTTTGCACACTGGGACAGTCGCCCTTGGGCAGACAATGACCCGGATGCAAAAAATCACTATACCCCAATACTAGGGGCCAATGATGGTGCCAGCGGTGTGGGGGTATTGCTCGAAATAGCTCGCCAGATACAGCAACAGCAGCCCAACCTTGGAGTAGATATTATTTTTCTTGATGCTGAAGATTATGGAACACATCAGAAACACAATGGCAACTCTAATGTAGAGGCTTGGTGCTTGGGCGCACAATACTGGGCACGCAATCCACACACCCCCAATTATAATGCACGTTTTGGTATTCTGCTTGATATGGTAGGCGGACACAATCCAACTTTTTATCGTGAGTACTACTCTGAGCAGTTTGCCAAAGACATCAATCGCAAAGTGTGGGATGCGGCCAAACGTTTGGGCTATAACAACTATTTCATCGACGAAAATGGCGGAGGTGCAACCGACGATCATCTATTTATTAATCGCATAGCGGGCATCAAAACAATCGATATCATCCCACACAACCCCGGCGAAGGATGGGAGTTCGATCCCCATTGGCACACCGTAAAGGATGATATGAACAACATCAATGCAGCAACACTAGGAGCTGTAGGACAAACGGTTATGGAGGTTATCTATAACGAAAAATAATATGTAGAACCAATAAACAAAGATAGATTATGTCAATCAATGAATTACAAGACGAAGTGATTGCTGAATTCAGCGACTTCGACGATTGGATGGATCGATACCAGATGCTTATCGACTTGGGCAATGAGCTTGCGCCGCTTGACGAAAAATATAAAACAGAGCAAAACCTGATTGAGGGTTGCCAAAGCCGTGTATGGCTTCAGGCCGACGAAAAAGAGGGTAAGATTATCTTTCAGGCAGAAAGCGATGCACTAATTGTGAAAGGCATCATCGCTCTACTGATTCGAGTATTGTCGGGACATACACCAGACGAGATATTGAATGCCGACCTTTACTTTATTGATAAGATTGGACTGAAAGAGCACCTTTCGCCCACTCGCAGCAATGGCCTGGTATCGATGGTGAAACAGATGCGTATGTATGCATTAGCCTACAAAGCAAAACAGTAAAGTAGTCCATCTAACCCCTATATAAAAACGCTTTCCCTGGTAAGTTCGCTAAAGATACTTACCAGGGAAAGCGTTTTTTATTAATCAATAAAATCAAGAAAACTACTTAAGCCAACCGGCAAGCAACTCTCCACAACTTCTTCCGGCTTCGAATATGATTGTTGCACCACTTGCAGCAACAATCACTGCTCCGAGCAACCACCCAACAAGCTGTTTGCGGTTGTTCATTTTCCAAAAATTAGTTCGTCTTTTCATGCTTATTCATCTGCTTTAAATTCTAAAATATCACCCGGCTGACAGTCGAGTTCTTTGCATATTGCTTCGAGGGTAGAAAAACGGATAGCCTTTGCCTTACCTGTTTTCAAGATTGAAAGGTTGGCTGGGGTGATGTCCACTTTTTCTGCGAGGTCGCCCAAAGAGATTTTTCTTCGAGCCATCATTATATCGAGGTTTACTATTATTGCCATAAATCTATTTATTTCGTGGTCAGGTTATTTTTAACAGTTTATCAGATAGTTAGTTCTTGCTCCTCCTGCAATTTTACGCCTATTGCAAAAATTTCGACAATAAGTGCCATCAAAAAGAAGTCACTCCAACCTACTGTTGTTTCAAAGCTACCGATTGCAAAATCTTGAAAGGCAACTTGTTTGCTTGCATAGCGATAACAAAGCCACTGATAAATCTGAATAATAAAGATAGAGCCGTATACACCATATACAAAAATGCGTAGTCTCCTTACATTTTTGCGAGTAAACACCTGCCCTTTAAGTACTGAAACTAGCAAACGGATGAAACAAATAATTCCCCAAATAATTATAGGTATACAAAGAAGAATACAAATTCCGAAAACCATTTGTGCCCATAGCGGACTCCAAAAACCAACGACCAATGTCTTAGGCAAAAAGGGGGTATTTCCTTCTGATAAGTTATTGTGAGCTTCTCCGGGGGTCATCTCTACATTTATGGGATAGACATTCAGTTCTACCGCAGTACGCCGATATGCTCCGGTGGTAGGCTTTTGCAACTCTACCATACTGTTTTCTATCAGAAAAGAGGAGCTCGTTGTATCCCAGAAATAAATAATAGTAGTGGCAAATTCGGCTGCAAAAAGTACCAAAGTTATTATTGCGAGTATACTAATTTTTTTCATGACACTGTTTTATTTAAATCGTTAATTCTTGTTCTTCTTGCATGCGCAGGCCAATGGCAAACACTTGTGCTACAATCAAAGCAACCAGTCCTAAAACGAGGTTCAAAGAAGAGAGCAAGTCAGAACCGGTCAGCCGGTAGTTTTCGAGAGCGAAAAGCTCCTTTATGGCATAATACGAAGAGATGGAAGGAATGGCACTAAACACAAAAGCCAAAATAAGCATAACACCCAACCAACGTAAGCGGCGAATATTCGTCCAAGAGAATATCTCTCCCTTATTGATGGCGATAATCAACTTAATAAACCAAACAAAAGCTGCTATTTTTGCTATAAGTACGATCAGGAATGAAAGAGTTTCGACCATGCCTTGCAAAGGATACTCATTGCCTTTGAAGCCTACGTGCATCCGAACATTATGAGCCGGCACGTAGCTTTGGCTCACCGTGTTGTATATTGAGTCTTTAAAGTAGGTGTAGTTATTGGGGATTAATGAAACGGTTTTCATATCCATCGCCTCTGTTTCACTATCCAACTCGCCATTGCGTGCACTCTCATATCCGGCATTAAAACCATCAACAAAAGCATCAACATGACCATCAATAAACAAATATTCGACTACCGAATAGCTCAATACCAGGATTACCAATACACAAAGGATGTTTAAACTTCTTTTCATATAGCAATTATACGTTTGGGTTAGTTATTTCAACAGAGTCTACTCGGTCTTTTTTCCAATTGTAGTCTACCTTTACTCGTTTCATCCACGTGTAAACACCCACCAACACAAGGGCTGCTACACAGGTTACAGCTACACGAGGGCCAAAGGCTATCAGTTCGTCTATCTCTTTGACATCGGGATAGTATATCATCATCCGTACCGACAGGCTGTTGTTGATAACGTGCATCAGGATGCAGGGTATCAGGCTGGCAGTGCGATAATATACCCAGGCAAAGATGATGCCCATGATGAATGCGGGTAGTATCTGAGCCGGGTTGATGTGAAACACACCAAAAATTAAACCTGATATAAGAATGGCTTTGGTGGGAGAGTACTTTTCGAGAAGCGAACGGGTGATGCCTCCACGAAACACATATTCTTCTACAACAGGGCCAATAATGGCAATAACAAGGATGCCCAACCAGCTGGTTATTAGTGCATCAAAGGTATCCTCCATAATGTTGGGAATCCACGAGAGTTGCGACATCAGCATGGATATAAGCCAAGTGGAAGAGAACAAAAGCAATATGCTAAATACAAGATAGGTAGGTGTCAATACCGATTGAGCTACTTTAATCTTTTTAAGAAAATCTTTCTTCCATAAGTAGAGCATCATCAGCCCCATGCCTAACAGTTGTGCCGGAAGCAGAATGTTGAGCATCAGTTCGTGTTGATTAAGCTCTGCCCCGTTGAGGTGCATAATCAAGGCACAGGGTATGCCCACCACAAAAGGAGCTACAAATTGAAGTAATACAAAGTAGATTAATACAAGCTTTATCGCTGTTTTCATAGTTTAATGTTGTATTTAGCAGATTGCAAATATAGTAAATTTAGTTGGCTGATTATTCAGCCGAAGCTAGGTAATCTACAAAATTAGATTGGTTGCTTACCAACCAAGTGCCATTGTCCCACTTCAACGATGTGCACGATAGTGTGTTGCCATCATAGTCTATCAAATAGACTGTTTTTTGCTGATTGGCAGAGTAGTCACCGGTTTTACTGTTCCACTCGGCATACTCCAACACTACATTCGAGGTTGTTTCGTGCTTCAGTAGCAAGTAGTAAGGCATCCATTTTTGGTCATTCGCACTCCAACGATAAGCTGTCTTAGAGGTAGCGCCATCGGCTTCTACCTGATACTCGTATTTGAATACCGGAGTTAGGAGTTTTCCTGAATCATCAAGTGAATAAACAGTCTCTACATTATCTACTGTATTGTAGATAAACTGAGGAGCATGAGAAGATTTTGCTTCAAGAGCAGAATTGCAAACAAACAAAGCTAAAAGTGAGATTGATACGATCAGCATCGAAATACTCAAGAATGATTTTTTCATAAGAGGATTGTTATTTTATTTGTTATTCAATGATTATTTATCGTTTTTCGATATGCAAAGAAATATATATTATTTATAACCACCAAATAATTTCGATAAAAATTTATCGAAAAACAATAAATAAAGTTCGATTTTCAATAAAACACAAGCTACAAGCCTTCTGAAGAGGGTGGCAGCTGTGAAAAACGAAGTGTTAAAAAGCGAAGGTTAGTGATAAAGTAGGCTGAAAATTAATTTTGAGCAATCAACATAAGGCTATGGTGAAGATGAGAATAGTAGTCAAAGAGGTAAAAACATGGGGATGTTGTGACCTAAAACATGGGGATGTTGTGACCCAAAACATGGGGATGTTGTGACCATTAAACATAGTTATCTACCAAGCTAGAGAAGGCTAGTTACCAAACTAGAGAGGGCTAGCTAGCAAGTAGAGTGGCTATACCTAACAAACGGGGATGGGTTATCTTTAAAAATCAGCGCAATAGGGCAGCAGCTTGCGAAGCATCGGTATGAAGCTGCTTGATAAGCTGATCTACACTGCCAAACTTCATCTCGGCACGCAGGTGCTCTACAAAAGAGATGTGCAAAGGCTGGTTGTAAAGGTCGGACTCAAAGTTAAGGATATGTACCTCAATGGTACGATTGTTGCCATTGTCGAAGGTGGGACGATGGCCAATATTGAGCATGCCGGGACAACGCATACCATCGTCTAGCGTTACCCATACGGCATATACTCCATCGGCAGGCACTAGCTTGTCGCCCTCATTTACTTGTAGGTTGGCAGTAGGAAAACCGATTTTACGTCCTACTTGATAACCACTCACGACCAATCCATTGAGAAAATAATTGTAGCACAAACACAGGTTTGCAACATGCACATGGCCCTGGTGCAAGTACCGACGAATGAGCGATGAACTCACAGGCACCCCGTTGTAGATGTAGCTATCGGCCTGTACTAGCTCCATACCCATTTGTGCGCCATAGTGCTGATACTCTTCGAACCCCTCGCGACGATTGTGACCAAAGCGATGGTCGTAGCCAATCACCAACCGGCTCACACCGCAATGTTGTTTTAAGATGGATTGCATAAAGTCGTAGGCACTAAACCTTGCCATCTCGGAAGTAAAGTCGAGCACGTAGCAGATGTCTATTCCGGTCTCTTCGAGCAGAGCCAGTTTTTCTTGCTCGGTGGTGAGCAGTTCAAAATGAAAATCGGGCTGAACAGTACGACGCGGATGCGAGGAGAAGGTGATGAGTGCAGAACGCAAACCATTTGCTTGTGCCTCTCGCTTGACTTGGTCGATAAGGAAGCGATGCCCGGCATGCACCCCATCAAAGAAACCAATGGTGGCAGCACAAGGTAGTGGAGTATGAGCAGATAGTTTGCGAATGATTTGCATAATGCGGATTATTTAAACAAATGGCTCCAATCTTCGCCTTCGGCAGGGGTATAGGTAGAGATACCAAGCGATTGGGCAGTAAGGCAGTTGGCTTGCGAGTCGTCAATAAAGAAAGTTTCTTCGGGCAAGATGCCGGCATCTTCGATAACGGCTTCAAAGATGTCACGATCGGGTTTGGCCATCTTCATCTCAAACGAGAGGTATTTCTTCTCAAAATAATCGTCTACACGGAAGGTGCGATAACGAAAGGTGTGCTTGCAAGCCCAATCCCAATGAATCTTATTGGTATTGCTCAGCAGATACACCACATAGCGTTCGCGCAACTTCAACAACAAATCGAGTTTGTAACGAGGTATCTCGCCCAAGAAGCTATTCCATACGGCATCAATCTTTTCGTCGCTCACCACACGTCCCAACAAGTCGCGAATGCCATTGCGAAACTCCGGGGGAGTAATGAGTCCTTTTTCTTGTTCTAAGAAGATGCCTTTTTGATGATAAATATTCAGGTAGTCGTCAATGTTTTCTAAACCTAACTTTTTGAAATTATCGATACAGCGCTGACGTTCAAGGTCTATCAACACACCGCCAAAATCGATTAGAAGGTTCTTTATACCTTTTGCTCTCATTATTTATTGTGAATTTACTTTTTTATATATCATACGTCTAATTAGTCGAATCACTTCGCCTACCCACAGCACCAACGATGAGGTAGAGAAGATAAGAAGCCAGCTTTGCCAGCTAAGGGGTTGAGTTCTGAAGACATCGCCACCAAACTGTACAATCAAGAACTGTCCACCTAGAATAATGCAGATTACAGCCACCATGCCGTATGATTTGGTCAACCCTTTGAGTGCAGAGTCGGTAGTGCCAAACACACGAGCATTGAATAGATTCCAGAACTGCAACAAGACAAAGAAGGTGAAGAAGAGGGTGAGACGATGTGTGTCCATGCCTCCCAACTGATGTTCGAAGTAGTAAATCATCCATAGCAACACCACCAAGAATGCCGTTCCTACGCCAAAGATGAAGTAGGCCATGGCACGAGTGATGATAAAGTCTTTGCTGCTACGTGGTTTATCGTTCATCACGCTACGACTTGGGGGGATAGAGGCCAATGCCAATGCGGCAAAGGTATCCATTATAAGGTTCACCCAAAGCATTTGAGTAACCGTCAGTGGCAACTCACTACCCATAAACGAACCAATCAATACAATGAGCAAAGCCACAAAGTTGATGGTAAGTTGAAAGATGATGAATCGTTGAATGTTTTTATAGAGTGAGCGTCCCCACATCACGGCTGTGCCTATACTGCTGAAAGAGTCGTCGAGCAAAGTGATGTCGCTGGCTTCTTTGGCCACCGATGTTCCTGTACCCATAGACAATCCCACTTGTGCAAAGTTTAATGCCGGAGCATCGTTGGTTCCGTCACCGGTCACCGCCACCACTTCGCCTTTTTGCTGCAATAGTTGCACTAGGCGTTGTTTATCGGTAGGGCGTGCACGCGACATGATTTTGAGCGCCTGCACACGTGCCAAAGCCTCTTCATCGGTGAGGTTGGCAAAATCGGCACCTGTGATGCGGTTATAGTCAGTATCTTCGGGGGTCCACACACCTATTTGACGAGCGATCTCGGTAGCTGTACCCGGAGTGTCACCCGTTACTATTTTCACATCGATGCCTGCCGAGTGACATTCGGCTATGGCAGCCGGAACATCAGGGCGGATAGGATCTGAGATGGCAACCACCCCAAGAAAGTTTAAGCCACCTTCTGCCACCAAAGCTTCGCAATCATCAGGTTCTTGATCGCCCACGATGCGGAAGGCAAAACCCAAGGTACGCATGGCCATGTTCTGAAACGCCAACAGCTGATTTTCAATAGTAGAGCGATATTCTACTACATCTATGCGGCGACCGTCTAGTATCACTTCAGCACATCTACCCAACACGATTTCAGGGGCTCCCTTCACATAGAGCACTCGCTTACCTATTGCTGCCGAATGCACCAAGGTAGCCATGTATTTTCGTTCGGTCGAGAAGGTTAGCTGATTTAGTATATTGGCTTGTTCGCGATACTTCAGGTAGTTATAGTGTTGTTTATTGAGCCAAAGCAACAGGGCCACTTCGGTTGGGTTTCCGGCACCTTTTAGCACCGTTCCGTTTTCGCCTTCTTCTAAGAAAGCGGTAGAGTTAACACTAATGCCCTCTACTATCAGTTTGCTTAGGTCGTTATCGGTCAGCTCTTTGCCCTCGTTCAAGCCATAAAACTGAGGCTGATATACTTGCATTTGATTCTGTGTCAAAGTGCCCGTTTTATCAGTACAAATCACAGTAATGGCTCCCATGGTTTCGCAAGCATGCATCTTGCGCACCAAGTTGTTGGTAGAGAGCATGCGGCGCATATTGAGTGCCAAACTAAGGGTAACACTCATGGGGAGTCCTTCGGGCACGGCAACCACAATAAGGGTAACGGCCATCATGAAATATTTTAATACAATCTGAGCAATAGCCACATAGTGATGCCAACTGTTTATGGTATTGCCGGAGATGTAGAAGAAAAGGTCGCGACCTACAAAGATCACAAAGGTCAGTGCTGCAATGGTAAATCCAATTTTACCAATCAGCTTGGCCAGCTTGTTGAGCTGTATATTGAGCGGAGTAGGTTCGGTGCTTTGTGTGGTGCTTTGCTTAGCTACCTTACCAATCTCGGTAGCATCGCCCACATGAGTCACACGCATCATGCCATGCCCATCGACTACAGTAGTGCCACGCAATACGAAGTTGGAGTGGTAGGTAGCCTCTTCATCAAAATGAGCTTCATCTACGGTTTTATGTACCATCGGTTCGCCTGTCAGGTTCGACTCATTCACTTGTAGCGATATGGCCTCTATCAAATCGCCATCAGCAGGTACCTCTTCGCCAGTTTCGAGTATCACAATGTCGCCCACCACAACATCTTTGCGTGGTATCTCTTGCACTTTTCCATTGCGCATCACCTTCACCAAGGTCTCTTCGTTTACGGCATTTAGTATATCGAACTTTCTGCCGGCATCATACTCAAAGTAAAAGCCGATACCGGTGGCCAACAACACAGCGGCAATGATACCTATCGTTTCAGCATATTCATTTTCAATAATAGATATGATTAGGGAGAAAAGTGCGGCAACAAGTAGCACTCGCACAACAGGGTCTTCAAACTTTTCAAGATAAAGTTTCCATAGAGAAGGACGCTTAGGAGGAGTCAGCAGATTGCTGCCATGCAGTTCGCGACTTTGCTTTACCTCATCATCGGTAAGCCCTAAATGACTATATTCACCAGCTGTGCCAATCATTAGAATCAATGTTATAATTACAAGCGCAAAAGTACAATAATAATAAGTTGCCAACGTTCGATTTAATCTTTTTTAAGGCAGAAGAATTAATTTAAGCTAGTGAGCAACAAGCGAACAAAAAAGAGAAATTTAGTGTTATAGTAATTAAGAACTACAAAAAATAAGTCATTATGAAAAAGTACATTTGCACCGTATGTGAATACATCTACGACCCAGAGATGGGCGATCCAGAACATGGTATTGAACCCGGAACTTCTTTTGAAGACATCCCTGATGATTGGACTTGTCCGCTTTGCGGAGTGGGTAAAGATGATTTCGAACCATACGACAAATAAAAAAGATGGCTGAGTGAAACAAATTCACTCAGCCATCTTCAGTTATTGAGGTTGTAACGTATCGCTATTTTAGCTACGCTTTGATGCCGAAGTTTTCTCTTTTACATCTTTGCTTGCTTCGACCACATTGACTACATAATCGCCCAATTTCTCACATTCGGCAATCAAGTCCATGTAGTAAACTCCCGTTTGATAGTCGTACTCTTTGTTGTTCACATCCAATATATTCTGTGTTTTCAACTGATTACGATAGTTGTTTATTTCATTTTCTATATTGAATGTTTTGTTGATATCAACACTTTCGTGCTCGCTTTTACCAATTACATCAACCATCTGAGTCAACGATTCATCGGTAAGTTGCATCATAAAGTGAATGTGCTCGTACTGCTTTTCTGTAAAGTCTACATTTGACGAGCGACGACGATTGATGGTGCGTGCCAAGTTGTAGCAACTATCCCCAATACTTTCAATTTCGGTTACTTCGCGAAGCATGGCTCTGATTTGCAACTTACTTTCTGAGCTCAATCGCCCTTCTGAAACTTGATTTAGATAGTTAGCAATCTCAACCTCCATATTATCGCTGATGCTTTCGTACTTTTCGATGCGACTGTATAGCTTGTTGAAGTCATCATCTTTTTCGGTATGAAGTAACTCTTGCACCATATTGTACATGCGATGTATGCGTTGCGAGAACAGATGAATCTCTTTGCGACCTTGCAAGATAGAAAGCTCGGCAGTAGAGAGCATTCCCATTGAGATGTAGCGCAAACGTGGTTCATCGTCTTCCTCTTTAGGATGAATAATGGCACACACGGTACGCTCTATCAGTTTGACACACCAAATTAACACAAACACATTGCAGATGTTGAAGATAGAGTGAAATGCCGAAAGCTTATAAGAGGTAAGAACCTGTACATTATCGGTGTAGAAGAAGGTATCAACCACCCAGTTTACCAACTCCATAAACGGACGAAACAGCACCAATACCCAGATAACCCCAAACACATTGAACACCAAGTGAGCCATGGCCGCACGTTTGGCTTGTGTGTTGGCTGTTAGCGCAGCCAAGTTGGCAGTGATGGTTGTTCCGATATTTTCGCCCAATACCAACGCCGCACCTAGCTCTAAACTAATCCACCCGTTGGCACACATGATGAGTGTGATGGCCATCGTAGCTGCCGAGGCCTGAACAATCATAGTGAGAATAGTACCAATAAAGAGGAAGATGATGATAGAGAAGAATCCCATATTAGTGTAGTTTTGCACAAAGGCAAGCATGTCGGGATTGGCGTTGAGGTCGGGAGCATTTTGTTTGAGGAATGCAAGCCCCATAAATAAGAATGAAAAACCGAATATAAATTCGCCGATAGATTTGCGCCGGCTTTTTCCGGAGAAGATAAGCGGGAAGGCGATGGCCAGAAGCGGCAATGCAAAAGCCGACATATCTACTTTAAATCCGAATATTGAAATGATCCATGCCGTGACGGTTGTTCCGATATTGGCACCCATAATCACTGTGATGGATTCGGTTAGTGTGAGTAACCCTGCGTTTACAAAGCTCACAACCATTACTGTGGTTGCCGATGAGGATTGAATCAATGCGGTAATTAACACTCCTGTCAACATACCTGTTACTCGATTGGTGGTCATTGCGGTAAGGATACTTCGCAATCGATCTCCGGCGATTTTTTGTAAGCCTTCGCTCATGATCTTCATACCGTACAAGAAAAGACCTAATGAGCCGATGAGCTTTAAAAAATCATAAAATGAATACTCCATTTATTTTTAGTTTAATATTTATTTGTTTTAGATGAGGATCAAGCCTATATTTAACAGAACTAATAACCTTTAAAATGTATCAGTTATGAAACAAATGTTGCAAATATATTGCAAAAATAATAATAAATACAAAGAATTTCCTGTCGGATGTTCACTTTTAGATGTTTACCACGGTTTTAATTTAAATTTTCCCTATCAGGTGGTCAGTGCTAAGGTCAATAACTGCTCCGAAGGACTCACTTTTAGGCTCTATAATAACCGCGATGTTGAGTTTCTCGACATACGCGATATGTCAGGTATGCGAACCTATGTTCGCTCGCTCTGCTTTGTGCTATACAAGGCCATCCGTAAAATATTCCCCGATGGGCAGCTTTATGTAGAACACCCCATATCAAAAGGCTACTTTTGCAATTTACGCATTGGTAGAGAGGTTACCGAAGAGGATGTAGAACACATCAAAGCCAAGATGCAAGCCATTATCGACGAAAATATTCCGTTTCACCGCACCGAGTGCCACACCGAAGAGGCGGTGAGGATATTTGGCGAGGAGGGAATGAAGGATAAGGTAAAGTTACTCGAAACATCAGACTCTATCTATACCTATTATTATAATTTGGGCGAAACCATAGATTACTATTATGGCAGTTTACTTCCTTCGACAGGCTACATTCATCTATTCGATGTAGTGAAGTATAGTGATGGGTTGCTACTTCGCATTCCGGATAAAACAAATCCGCTTCAACTTGAAGAGGTGGTAAAGCAAGAGAAGATGATGGATGTGTTTAAAGAGTTTGTACGCTGGAACCACATTATGCGACTCAACACGGTGGGAGATTTCAACATTGCTTGCAAAAAAGGGTATGCCACTGATCTCATCATGGTGGGCGAAGCACTACAAGAGAAGAAAATTGCTCAGATAGCCGATACGATATTCGAACGGGGCACCAATGGCAACCGGGTGAAGCTGGTATTGATTGCCGGTCCGTCATCGTCGGGCAAAACTACCTTTAGCAAACGGCTATCGGTGCAGCTCATGACCAATGGGTTGCGCCCCTTCCCCATCTCGCTCGACAACTATTTTGTAGAGCGAGAAGATACGCCACGCGATGCCAATGGCAACTACGACTATGAGTCGCTCTACGCCCTCGACCTCAAGCTCTTCAACGATCAGCTTCAGGCTTTGCTTAGGGGCGAAGAGGTAGACCTGCCCACCTTTAACTTTATGCTCGGAAAGAAAGAGTATAAGGGCGATAAACTAAGAATAAACGAAAGTACCATCTTGATTTTGGAGGGCATTCATGCGCTCAATCCCGAGCTGGTGAAGAGCATCCCCAAGCAAAACATTTATAAGATTTACGCTTCGGCACTAACCTCTATTTCGCTCGACGATCATAACTGGATACCGACTTCGGACAATCGATTGCTTCGACGCATCATTCGCGACTTCAACTATCGGGGCTATTCGGCTCAAGAGACGATATCGCGCTGGCCCAGTGTGCGATCGGGCGAAGACAAATGGATATTTCCTTTTCAAGAGAATGCCGATGTGATGTTCAACTCCGCTTTGATTTATGAACTGGCTGTGCTTCGACTGCATGCCGAGCCCATCTTGATGAGTGTGCCGCGCAACTGTCCCGAGTATGCCGAAGCCAATCGTTTGCTACGTTTTATCAAATATTTTGTACCGATAAAAGACAAAGAGATACCACCCACATCGCTCCTTCGCGAATTCTTGGGCGGAAGCAGTTTCAAGTACTAAGGTACTAGCTTTAACTCCCCATTCTCTTATACCTATAGAGAATGGGGAGTTTTTTTGGCTAAAAGCAAGCACATCAGTCAGTTTTAGGTACAAATTGTTGAATAATCGTTTTTTTTATTTTAGTTTTGTCCTACATCAATCTCGTTACAACATGAATCTCAGAATTTTACTATCCACAATCCTCTTATATATAGCAGTTTTAACTACACAAGCACAAATTTCGGTTCCGCGCATCATGGAAATGAAGTCGCAGGCCGAACAGTGCTATAACGATAAAGATTATAGTAAGGCACGCTCGCTCTTCAGCCGAGCATTCGGTGAGTTTGCTGCACACGATAAGTTCGAACTATCGGTAGAGTGTGGACTTAAGGCTGCCGAGATAGCAACTCAAGAGAGTGCTTGGCGCGAAGCCATCGACCAATATGGCGAGGTGAACCAGCTGTTGCGCTTGGCAACCAAAAAGATGGGTAAACCGCTATATAGTGGATATTACAATCTGGCAGAAGGACGATTTTTGCTCTACCTCAAGCTAAAGAATGAGGCACAGGCCAACACACAGATTGATAAGATGAAGGAGTATGCCAAACAGTTAAAGAACGACTCCATCAACCAGAACATTGAGTTTATGCAAGCGGCCTACGACTATTCGTTTGGAAAGACTCAAGCGGGAGATGCTACGCTGCAAAAACTAATCGATACCTTCAGCAGTCAGCAACAATACAACAACATCATAGCTAGCTTTAAGAACTTAATTAAGCTTTCGTTGCAAACCAACAATGCCACACTTACCGCACATCTTTATGATAACTACATGGTGTGGTCGGACTCTATTAGTGCGCTCAAGAGTCAAGATGAACATAGCTTGTTGCAACAAAAATATACGGAGACACTCGATATGCTATCCGACAAAGATGATAAGCTATCGTATCGTATGTTCTTGATTGTGGGGACTTGCATCTTATTGAGCATCATCGTTGTATTGTTTATTATCTTGGCCATCAACCAAATCAGGTTGAAAGCAAACAATAATAGCTTTAGAAAAAAAATTCATATGGCCAATGAGAGTAGCGAACTGAAGACTCAGTTCATTCACAACATCTCTACCCAGATTCGCCCTAGCTTGGATGTTATCGCGGCAGCCGAAGAGAGACTACCCGAAACGGCTAAAGCCGATAAGAGGGTAATAGCCGGAGAAATCGCTGCACTGAAATCGTTTATAGAGCATATCGAAGAGTTGTCGGCACTCGACACTACCTTGGATGTGGGCTATGAAACTGAACTGATTAATGCAAAAAGCTTCTGCGACAATTTGGTGAACGAAATCACACCTCAGCTCAAACCGGGAGTAACCATCACTTCCGACTGTCCTAAAATGCAGATTAAGGCCAACAAAGAGGAGCTAAAACACATCTTGATGCATCTGCTAAACAATGCTGCCATCTATACAGAAGAGGGTAACATTCGTTTCGACTTTAAGAAAAGAAGTGCACACACCTATCAGTTTGTGGTGAGCGATGTAGGTACAGGCATCCCCGAAGCCTTGCACGAAAACCTGTTCAAGCCTTTCAAGCAAGTAGAAGATTTGACCAAAGGAGATGGATTGGGACTGCCGATATGCAGCCTGATTGCTACCAAAATGAATGGCAGCATAAAGCTCGACACAAGCTACCGCAAAGGATGCCGATTTATTGTTGAGCTACACGCCTAATTGTAAGACTGAGAAACCATGTAAAAAACGGTTCGACCGATAAAAAGAAACCCTTGTTGCACGATTTACCTGTACGGTTGCAACAAGGGTTTTTTCTATATAGACAGATTGCGAAGTGCATCTACTTGATGGTGCATAGCGCTATGCACTACCGTGCAGATAGATACGCACCACGGTGCGCAAGTATCTGCACCACGGTGCAGATAGAGCTGTACCAACTCGGTAGGCATGCCATAACCTCATCGCAATCCATACAAAATCTTATCGGATAGCCTCAACTTCTTCGGGAGTCAATGGTATCTTCTTTCCCAACAAACGAGCACCCGACTCGGTAATCAAATAGTCCTCTTCGTTGCGAATACCACCAAAATCTTTGTACGTCTCTACCTTTTCGTAGTTGATAAAGTCGGCAAATCGATTCTCGTTGTGCCATTGGTCAATGAGTTCGGGGATGAAATAGATGCCTGGCTCTACAGTAAGCACAAACCCTGGTTGCAGCGGCAATGCCAAACGTTGTGAGCGACGACCAAACTGAGTGCTCTTAGGTTTGCCATCGTAGCCAACCCATATTTCGCCCAAGTTCTCCATATCGTGTACATCGAGCCCCATCATGTGTCCCAGTCCATGAGGGAAGAATAATGCATGAGCCCCTTCGCGCACTGCATCTTCAGCATTTCCCTTCATCAAACCAAGCCCCTTCATGCCCTCTACCATTTCGATGGCAGCCATATCATACACATCCATGTAGTTGATGCCCGGACGAAGCGCTTCAACAGCTCTGAAGTGCATGGCATTTTGCAGCTCATACATCTCGCGCTGGCGGGTAGTAAAGGTTTTATCGGCAGGGATGGTAGACGACATATCACCGGCATATCCCATTTCGGTTTCGGCACCGGCATCAATCAAAAACAAGTCGCCCCCCTTAACTTGGTTGCCATGATAATGATTGTGTAGTGTTTGACCATTGATAGTAGCTATGGTAGCAAACGAAGTTTGACAATTGTGACGAGCAGCCACAGCTTCCATTGCAGCTACTACTTCATACTCCATCATGCCGGGTCGAAGCACTTTCATGGCTTCAATGTGCATATCGGCAGTCACGTTGCAGGCACGTTCAATTTCAGCAATCTCTTCGGCCGATTTGTAGTTGCGTTGGCTCACCACCGCACGGATAAATTTTGAGCAAGCCTCTTGATGCATAGGCGGAACTCCCAACCAATCCATCAATTTAAGTTTATGTTCGGCACGGTAAGGAGGCAGATAATGCACTGTCTTACGATTTTGAATGCACTGATGCAAATAGTTCACAATCTCCGACGATGGCATAGTATGACTCACTCCCACTCGTTGACTCTTTTCGCTAAGCGAGGGTTGTGTGCCCATCCAGATGATATCATCAATTGTAAGTTCGTCACCAAAGATGATTTCCTTATCGGCATCAATGTCTATAATGGCCGACAAACCGGCAAAAGACAACCCGAAATAGTACAAGAAAGTTGAGTCTTGACGGTAACGAAAAGTATTACCGGCATAGTTTAACCCACAATCGTCATTGCCAAGGAAAAGCAATACCCCTGACCCCATTTTTGCTTTGAGCTGTGCGCGTCGTTGCACATATGTCTCTTTACTAAACATAGCTACTCTTTTTTAAGTTAGTTCCAACAAAGATAGATGTTTTACTGTTATACTATTAAAAATAGTATGAGTAATCTATGCAATATGTAGTTAAAAAATTACTTTTGCACTCTAAATACAGGCTAAAATAAGGATGACACAAAATTCCCGTCAAATACAATCGCAGGCTCAACAACAAGTTCAAACATTATCGCCACAACAGATTCTGGCAGTACGACTGCTAGAGCTTCCGGCTGTAGAACTTGAAGACCGCATACATGCCGAGTTGCTCGAAAACCCGGCACTGGAGGAGTCGAACGATGAGGTAGGTGCTGACGAGATGACCGGTGCAACCGAAGATAATGGCGAAAACACCGATTACGACTCACTTAGCGACTACCTGAACGAAGACGATATACCCGATTATAAACTGCAAGAGAACAATCGTTCGCGCGATGAGCGCCCCGAAGAGATTCCCTTTTCGGAGACAACCTCATTCTATGAAACGCTACGCCAGCAACTCAGCGAGCTCGATATAAATGAGCATCAACGCGAACTGGCCGAGTACTTGATTGGCTCGCTCGACGATGATGGTTTGTTGCGCAAGTCGCTAAGCAGCATCGAAGACGAACTGGCCATTTATATTGGCATCACCACCAACGAGAAAGAGCTGGAAGAGGTGCTACACATCATTCAAGAGTTCGACCCTCCGGGCATCGGTGCACGCAGTTTGCAAGAGTGCCTGCTGATACAGATTAAAAGAAAACAGGAGAGCGACCCCGACAGTAAGCTACTGCCTATCGAGGAGCGCATCATCAGCGATTTTTATGAAGAGTTTACCCGCAAACATTGGGATAAGATTCAGAAGAAACTCAGTATCAACGAAGAGGAGTTTGATGCTGCCATGGCAGATATCGTAAAGCTAAATCCGCGTCCGGGAGCTTCGTTGGGCGAAACCATTGGTAGAAACCTGCAACAGATTGTGCCCGATTTCATCATCGAAACCTACGACGATGGCACCATCAGCATCAATCTTAACAATCGCAACATTCCTGAACTGCGCATGAACCCCGAGTTCAGCAGCATGATAGAAGAGCATACCAAAAACAAGAGCAATCAGTCGAAAGAGAACAAAGAGGCGTATCTGTTTCTGAAACAAAAGATAGATGCCGCACAAGGATTTATTGATGCCATCAAACAGCGTCAATACACCCTACTCACTACGATGAAGGCTATTGTAGACTTGCAGCGTCCCTTCTTTCTCGAAGGAGATGAGTCGTTGCTTAAACCCATGATACTAAAAGATGTAGCCGAACGTACCGGACTGGATATATCGACCATATCGCGGGTGAGCAATAGCAAATATGCACAAACAAACTTCGGCATATACCCACTCAAGTTTTTCTTTAGCGACGGATATACCACTGAAGATGGCGAAGAGATGTCGGTGCGCGAGATTCGCCGCATACTCAAAGAGTGCATCGACAATGAAGACAAGAAAAAACCACTCACCGACGATGAGTTGGCCGATATTTTAAAAGAAAAGGGCTACCCGATAGCACGCCGTACTGTAGCTAAGTACCGTCAGCAGCTCAACATACCTGTAGCCAGATTAAGAAAATAATACTACATCGATGACAGAAAACGAAGACAACAAGCAGAACATCATAAGCGATAAGTTACTCATACGTATTGCTCAAACCATATCGTGGATACTGAACCCCTTCTCTATCCCGTTTTTAGCATTCTTGGTGCTGTTTTTATTTACCTACTTGCGTATGATGCCGTTGGCCTACAAACTCATTGTACTGGCCATCGTCTATTGCTTCACCATATTGATGCCTGTGGTTACCATCTTTGTGTTTCGCAAAATCAATAAAATAACCATGCACGATATCAGCCGCGACCGCACCAAGCGCTTTGTGCCTTTCTTGCTCACCATCACCTCGTATGGTTTCTGTTTGGGCATGATGCACAAGCTAAGTATCCCTTGGTATATGACCGGCATTATACTTGCATCGTTGGTGGTTCAGGTCATCTGTGTCATTGTCAACCTAAAGTGGAAACTCAGCGAACACATGGCGGGCATAGGTGCAGTTATTGGCGGAGTAGTAGCCTTTAGCGCTCTATTTGGCTATAACCCCATCGGGTGGCTTTGCCTTTTTATTCTCACAGCGGGTATCTTAGGCACTGCCCGCATGATACTGAAGCACCACTCACTGGGTGAGGTTTTTTGTGGGTTTACCGTAGGATTTATCACTGTAGCGTTGGTGCTACATCCTTGGACAAACACATTATTTAGGATATTCTTGTTGTAAAGCGTAATTTTCTGACACTTTGTAAAATAAAGCACTAATTATTTAGTGCGAATAGTATTTTATTTATCTTTGTGTCATAAGTAACCGAAAAACAAATAACTTTCTAAAACCTAATTATTATGAATTTCCCACAAGAACTAAAGTACACAAGTGATCATGAATGGATTCGTTTAGAGGGTGACATTGCCTATGTAGGAATCACCGATTATGCACAAGACCAATTGGGCGACATCGTATTTGTTGATATCCCATCGGTTGGCGAAACACTCGACGCAAACGAAGCATTTGGTACAATCGAAGTAGTGAAAACCATCTCTGACCTATTCTTACCGGTAGCGGGCGAAGTGCTTGAGGCAAACCCAAACATCGAAGAGAATCCGGAGTTGGTCAATAAAGATCCTTATGGCGAAGGCTGGTTAATCAAGATGAAGCCCGAAAAACTCAGCTCAATTGATGACTTGCTAGATGCCGAAGCTTACAAAGCATTAATCAACGGTTAAAATAAAACAAAACCGTTTTAAGCAAATATAATCACAATTAAAAAGAAGTTTGAAAATGACTCCAATTGTTAGTATCATCATGGGTAGCACGTCTGACCTTCCGGTTATGGAAAAAGCGGCAACACTACTCAACGATCTTCAGATTCCGTTCGAAATCAACGCACTATCGGCTCATCGCACACCTGCCGAAGTAGAAGAATTTGCTCAAAACGCCAAGAAACGTGGCATCAAAGTTATTATTGCAGCAGCAGGTATGGCAGCCGCTTTGCCTGGCGTAATTGCAGCCAATACTACACTTCCTGTCATCGGAGTACCCATTAAGGGCTCTGTACTTGATGGTGTAGATGCACTCTACTCAATTGTGCAGATGCCTCCGGGAATACCCGTTGCTACGGTAGCCATCAATGGAGCTATGAATGCAGCTATTTTGGCAGTACAAATGCTTGCTTTAGGCGATAAGAAACTTGCTGCAACCCTTGAAGAGTACAAAGAGAGCCTAAAAAAGAAAATAGTACAAGCCAACGAGGAATTAGGACAATTGAAGTTTGAGTATAAAACAAACTAATTTCATGGATTTATTCAATTACGCACGACGCAAGTCGGCGGAAGTTAATATTGGGGCTGCTCCTTTGGGCGGCCCTAACCCTATCCGGATACAGTCGATGACAAACACATCGACACAAGATACAGAGGCTTGTGTAGCACAGGCCAAACGTATTGTTGATGCGGGGGGAGAATATGTGCGCCTCACCACACAAGGGATAAAAGAGGCAGAGAATCTAAAGAATATCAACATCGGGCTACGCCGACAGGGGTATATGACTCCGTTGGTGGCAGATGTACACTTCAATCCTAACGTGGCGGATGTAGCAGCCCGTTTTGCCGAGAAAGTGCGCATCAATCCGGGCAACTACGTAGACCCGGTCAAAACTTTCCGGCAGTTAGAGTATACTGATGCCGAATATCAGGCTGAGTTACAAAAGATACGCGACCGCTTCGTACCCTTCTTAAACATCTGCAAAGAGATTTTTACGGCCATTCGTATTGGGGTGAACCACGGTTCATTGTCCGACCGTATCATGTCGCGCTATGGCGATACGCCCGAGGGCATGGTAGAATCGTGTATGGAGTTTCTGCGCATTTGTGTGGCCGAAGGTTTCAAAGAGGTGGTGCTATCGATTAAAGCATCAAACACGGTGGTGATGGTGAAAACGGTTCGCCTATTGGTTGATGCCATGAGCAAAGAGGGAATGAGTTTTCCGCTTCACTTGGGAGTAACCGAGGCAGGCGATGGCGAAGATGGTCGTATCAAGTCGGCACTAGGCATTGGTGCACTTTTGGCCGATGGCATAGGCGACACCATTCGTGTATCACTGAGCGAAGAGCCCGAAGCCGAAATACCGGTGGCACGCAAACTGGTAGATTATATCGAGATGCGTCATCAACATCCGGTCATTGAGGCTAAAGCAAATGATGCATTTCACTTCTTATCGCCCGAACGTCGCACCACGCAAGCTGTTCGTAACATTGGTGGTACCAACCTACCGGTGGTGATTGGTTACCGCATGGATGCCAATCAAGAGTTCGACGAGCAGTTCACCCCCGATTATGTTTATGTAGGTCGTGAACTACCGCAAGCGATAAACCCACATACACAATACATTGTAGATGCGGATGTGTGGCAAAAGCAGACAGGAGTCTATCCTGCCTTTAACTACTCACATACACAACTGGTAGAGACTTGCGAAGCCGATTTGAAGTTCTTCTTCTTACCCTACGCAGCTTTGACCGATGAAATGATTGCACTACTGAGACAGCACCCTGAGGTTGTAGTTATCTCGCAAAGCAATCACCCTAACCGCTTGGGCGAACATCGCGCCTTGGTGCACCGCTTAATGAACGAGTCTATCAACAATCCGGTTATCTTCTTTCAGCACTACGATGAAAACGATAAAGAGGAGCTGCAAATAAAGGCAGCTGCCGATATGGGTGCACTCATCTTCGATGGTCTGTGCGATGGCATCTTCTTGCTCAACCTAGGAGGCATAGCTCACCGCGTGGTAGATGCTACGGCTTTCGGCATATTGCAGGCCGGCAGACTAAGAACCAGCAAGACTGAATACATCTCTTGTCCCGGCTGTGGAAGAACCATGTTTAACTTGCAACCGGTAATTGCTCGTATCAAAGCCGCCACCTCTCACCTCAAGGGTTTGAAGATTGGTATCATGGGCTGCATTGTGAATGGACCCGGAGAAATGGCCGATGCCGACTATGGATATGTAGGTGCCGGACGTGGTAAAGTGAGTCTTTACAAACAGAAAGAGTGCATCGAGAAGAACATCCCCGAAGAGGAAGCGGTAGATAAGTTGATTGAATTGATTAAAGCAAACGGCGACTATACCGAAAGCGTCTAAAATTCCACCTCTATGCAAAATAAAAAGCGAAAATTAAATTGTAATTTTCGCTTTTTAATCATATTTTTTTAGTTTGAGCTGCCCATTTATCAGGAAGTAGTTCTCTGAGTTTGGATTTTTTTGTATCGGGTAACCGCTTTAAAATATCATCGAGATAAACAAAGGCATCAATACCCTGTAGCTTACAGGACTCGACAAAAGAGTATATGATTGCGGCACACTCTGCTTCATTTTCACTGGCACAGAACATGTAATTTTTGCGACCCACTACCGGACCTCTCATTAATTGTTCCAGTTCGTTATTGTCAATGGCATATCTACCATCTTTGAAATAATTGCCTAAAGCTTCATACTCATGACGAGCGTATATGATGGCTTTACCCAAAGCGCTTTTGGACAATACATGATTCTGATTAGCCATGTAATCGAGCCATTGTTTGAATTTTCAAGAATAGGCTGGGCATGAATCAATCGATATGTATATGTTTGCGAAGGATCAATTTTTTGATCCCGACAATAGTGTTCGATTTCATATAATTCCCCGATATATTCAAGCCATCACGCAGGGTTCTTTGTCTTTTATTTCGAAAAATTTCCGACGAATATGAGCCGCGCAAGAAAGTCAGATAATTCGCTGATTAAATGGTGGTTTATCGAGGTTTCTATATGCGCTAAAGGCAACTCCTTGAAAAGCGCCTTTAAAATTATCGAGCAGATCAAACAGCACCTTCTGAGAGCGAGAACCTTCTCTATAATGGAAGAACATCAAATTGGCCTCTCTGTTTTTAAAACCCCAGACATAATCTTTACGCACTTTACCCCTACCTTTTTCCAAAACATTCATAATAGTCTCATCACCTCCAAGATAATCACAATCCAGTACTGTTTTTTGTAGTAGTTCATGTAATGGTTGGAGCGAACGACAAGCTTTGATAGCCCAACTCTTGAGCGTGGATTTGGGGATTTTATACCCCATCGTCTTGAACAGATGCAGTTGTCGTTCAAGGGGTAAGTGAAAACGATACTTAGCTGTGAGAATCATGCTTAATACCGAAGAATCCGCTTTACACATCTCCAATGTCCGGATTTCAGGTATTTCACCCGATAAAATACGATCTTTATCCGCATAAATATGGTTTCGGTAAATTTCTTCGACGAAGTATCCGGGAATATACTAGATAATCTTTACATCTTCCATCCGTAGCAAACGAGCATTCGAATAATCCTCTTTGGGGAAAATAGGATGAATGACTTGTTGCATATTATCAATATCATCAAACATTGTAGAACGATTTTTTGGATTCGATTCGTTGTTAGCAACCTTGTTTTTAGCAGGCTTTTCTGATTCAAATGTTTGTTGTAATAAAAGCTGATCTTGTTCGTTGTCGAACCTCAATCTGGGCATTGCATGATCTTCCCGTGAAACAGAAGCATTCTTTTTTAGCTTTTCACTCTTCGTTCCAAATTGGGCGTTTACGAGTGTTGCAATCCTCTAATCCATGATCTGGATATTTTGCATGAGCGTATTTACACGCTGAGTAAGCTCACAGATAAGATTGTCTTTTTCTGTGAGCTTACTCATTAATAGCCTATTGATTTGCTCGTGATTCATACCATAAGGATACTTTTTTAATTCGGTTTTACCAAATATATAGCCACTTAAAACTCCATAAAAAAGGGTTTTAGCCTATTCCCATTTAGTTGGAGAGTATCTTCTGCAAAGAGTCGTTTTATTTTGTTTGATACCTTCAATCATCATCACAAAATCGGTCCATTTCATTTGCCAAGAGTTTGAAGTTTTGTTATAAATCGGTGGTTGAAATGTACCTTTCTCGAGCCGTTTGATGTAAAGGACAAAACCACCTCTTTGCCATTGTAAAATCTTTATCGTGTCACGTCGCCTTCCCAAAAACAGAAAGATTTCACCCAATAGAGGATCTCTTTTCATTTGATTGCATACCACCGAATAAAGAGCGTCGATTCCTTTTCGCATATCAACAATACCATTGCACAAATAATATTGTCCGGATTCATTGAGGGAAAACATGATTAAAGGCCTCGGATTAGAAATAATAGATCACCAGTAGTAATATTCTCTACATTCATATCGAGACCATGGGGTAATTTAAGATGAACTCTTAGTTTTAAATGGGAGATATCAGTAGGGATGCTTGCCGAATCCGATATGATTTGCAATGGTGCAATTCCTCTTGCACTTTTTTTATCTCGTGGACGATAGGTGATGGGTAAGTTATTTATTTGCTCCTGAGAAATCCGCCATTTACGGAATCTGTGATAATTCAAATCGTATTGTTGACAATATAATTTAATAGATAATCCGCTTTTTAAAAACGGTTCGTAATGCTCCTGAAATACTTGTGACTGCTTCATTATTCGTTTTTTTAATTTGAAGCAAAGCTATATGTTATTAGCAGAACGAAAAAGAGGTGGAAAATGGGACGCTTACATTACATTAGGTGCAATCTTGCCAACTTCTCCTTTATAAGAGTGGTAATGTCGTTTCTTTCTTTTGGCTTTTATACTCATCTTCGCCATGAGTTTCTGAACGGTTTTGTGGTTTATCACCACTCCTTCATTCTTCAAAGCATAACAAATTCGTCGATACCCATATTGTCCCTTACTTTCTTCATATATTCGTTTTATAGAGGCTCTTATATCATCATAACCATCACAAAGCGTAATCCGTTTTTGATGATAATAGAACACGAATCGTGCCATCTTAATTCTTTTGAGCATAAACTCAAAATTGTACCCCTCAAGCCTTAGTTCTTCGATGACTTGCGCCCAATCTCTCTTAGACGGGACTCTCTTTCCTCTACTAAGGCTCGCACTTTTTTAACAGTGGACTTGCCAACTTTTCTTGGA
>DKPL01000054.1:8163-47895 GCA_002471185.1 Bacteroides sp. UBA7335 | reverse complement strand
AAAATAAAAAAATCCCCATTAATAAGTTAATATATTTACTTTTCATTTTTTAATCTTATTTATTTGTGAAACATACTAAAATGTAAGATTAACACCTAGTGTCCAAGTTCTTAATGTTGGATAGTCTGTGCGATCACTATCGTACATATTTCTATACTTTTTAGGATAAGGATTATAAAAATCCCAAAGATTATTACCTGTTAAAGTAAATTGCAATCTATCAACAGAAATTTTTTGCAATAGTTGTTTTGGTAAAGAGTATCCAAAAGTCATATTACGTATATACATACGGAATGAGGATACTTGCCAAAAGTCTGACTGCAGCATAGTATTTCCAGCTGCCATACTAGGAAAACGTCCATAAAAATTATTATCCGGATCATACATATCATTCATATATGCAAATTGCGCCCAGATAAGCTCATTATTTCCAATACTTTGCGAAACCCCTTGACCAATTGAGTTAAATCCACCCCATGAAGTACTAATTTGAGCAACCCAACTAAAATCTCCCCATTGAAAATTCAATTTTGTATTGATATTATGAATACGATTATTTGCTAATTTCACATAATCCTCTCCATGATCTCTAGAAATAACTCCATTAGGTCCAGCAATAGTTTTATTTGCTGTATCAATATCTCCATTTATATCTTGATAAGCCAACATTCCTAATTGCATTTTATCTTTAGAAGTAATCCCTAAATAGCTCGGAGTAGTTCCAGCAGTAGCTGCCAAATCTGATAAATATTGCCAATAATTATCAATATCAGCTTGAGTACGAAGAATGCCGTCACCAGTTGTTGTATTTCTCCAGGTTTTTAATCCCCATACCTCACAAGGACCTCTAAATCCAGTCCAACTACTTTTTTCATTAACTTCGGCTGGATAGTCAAATGTAGGATCTTGTCCTAATACAGTTTTATTCCAAGAAATACTATAATTCATACCTATACCATAACGAATAGCTCCCCATGAAGGAAGTATAGATTGTTGAATTGCATCATTCCAGTTAGCAGAGATCTCCCATCCCCATGCATCTTTTTTACCATAATTAATTGCAGGAAGTTTAGCTCCAATATAAATTGGCTCTTCATTATCAGCAATAAACATGATCAAATCTTTAGTTTTATCATAATAAAAATCAGTAGATATAGTAAATTTATTATCAAAAACATTAATATCTACACCTACATTTTGTTTAATGGTAGTATCCCATTTTATATTACGATTAGCTGTACCATTTATATTTGCGCCAAAAGTAGGTTGTCCGCCAATCTCACCAAAGCCTAAACCACCAGTAGAACTAATATTATAAATCTGCAGCCAACTCCAGGCAGCAACATTATCTTTACCCGTTTTACCAAGACTATAACGTAATCTTAAAAAATCAATAAAACGTACAACTTTACTATTTCTAAAAAAACTTTCCTCAGACATTATCCATCCTATAGATCCAGTAGGAAATATTCCCCAATAGTTTTCAGGAGAAAATTTAGTAGAAGCATCTGCACGAATCACAAATTGAGCCAAATATCGATTATCATATTTATAATTTGCACGACCCACGTACGAAAGTGATCCACTTTCATATTTTCTAAAATAAGTTTCATTACCATCTGGATTCAATGTTCCAGAAGTATTACTTACTCCATTATAAGAATTACCAATACCTCTATAAGCTTGTCGTTGATCATGTCCTTCACTTTCACCTCTCTCAATAACACCAACAGCAGAAACATCATGTTTACCAAACATTCGATTATAAGAAACCATGAAATTCATTTGTTCTGTTTTCGTAGTACTTTTAGCATATACTACTCCTGGTTTTTTCGCTACATCCGTTCCATTTGGATCACCATAGTTTATATAATTCCACTCTGTGTTAGTTCCAATTAAATGTAAACCTTCTTTATTTGTGTTTCCTGCTCGTGCTAGTGTATAATAATCTCCCACAGAGTTTAAATATGAATTATTATAACTTACAGCATATGTACCCTTTACAGATAACCCCTTTATAAAAGGAATATCATATGTAAGTGAGAAATTAGCATTATAACCATTTTCTTCATCAGTTGTACGAGCCTTAGATGCTTCATTTGCAAAGAAATTCCAAACAGCATAACCACCACCAACATTTGAATCGGTTGATGTATTAACAGCATGGGGACCTACCCAAGGTGAAACATAATAAGATTTATATTGATTTGTAATAGGATCTATAATTTGAGTTTCAATAGGAATGTAATTTGCCATGTGACGTAACATTGGATAATCTTGCGATGAGCTTTGATTTCCCCATGGCCCTGAATTAATTTTTGCTTGTGGGTTAACACCTGTTTTATTAGAATTATAAGCAGCAACGGAAGCTGAAAGCTTTAATCCAGCAAAAACCTTTACCTCTCCTCCTGTACGAAATGTCCATCTATTATAATCTTGAACATTTCCTAGGTTGTTTCCTTGATTCTGATATGTAGCTCCAGCATAAAAGGTTGCACGTTCAGAACCACCATTTACTGACAAAGAATGACGTTGAGAAAACGAAGAATGCCAAGCTCTATCTAACCAATCATAGTTTAGATTTTTCATTAATGATAGTTCATCATCAGAATATTTATAAATAGAATAGTTATCATTACCATTTTTTTTATCAAGCTGATTAAACATGCGATTTGTAAATATACCTGTTTCATAAGCATTCATTGTTTTTGCATGGCTTACAGCATCTGAAAAATCAAACTTACCTGAATAAGAAATTTTAGGACTACCAACAGTTCCTCTTTTTGTTTTAACTAAAACAACACCTGCAGATGAACGAGCACCATAAACTGCAGCAGAAGCATCTTTTAGAACAGTCATTGATTCTATTTCTGATGGGTCCAAACGATTAAACTCTCCCATTGTAGGTTCGCCGTTTTCATCAACTTGTACAACATCATCAATAACAATCAAAGGATGGTTAAATGATGAAGAGCCATCAAAGCTCATCGGTTGACGCACTTGAATACTACCAGTAGACCCTGGACGTCCACTACTTTGTGATACGGATAAACCAGCAACTTGACCAGCAAGAGCATCTACAAGAGAAGCTCCTGGTGTGTCTAGAATCTCATTTACTTTTACATTACTTGCAGCACCTGTCAAATCCTTTACACGTTGAGTTCCATAACCGACTACAACTACTTCATCTAACAATCTAGAGTCTTCTTGCAATACTATTTTAAGAACTTTCTGACTGTGTATAGAAACAATTTGCGATCTATAGCCTATAAAAGAGACCTCTATTTTATTGCCAGCAGCAACAGTCAAATGAAATTTCCCATCAATATCTGAAATAGCTCCCCCTGTAGCACCAACCACTTTCACATTAGCACCAATTATAGGTTCTCCGCTTTCATCAAATACAACTCCAGTTATAACGTCTTTCTGCTGAGTAATATTTACCTCAGAAGCAATAGAATTATCATTTGCATAAGCAAATGATGGTCCTAAAATAAGAAGAAAGAAACAAATAACCTTAGCTATATCTAAGTTTAAAATTTGTGTGTTTTTCAATAACATTTTGTTTTTTCTCATTAGATTAATTATTAAATAGCATTATTTATTAAAATATTTCTCCAAAACTTACAGAGACTCTTTTTTAGATTGTATACGCTTATTCCACTCTTCACGTTCTTTAGTCAAATTATACCCCCTCTTTGCAAGATAATTATTTATTCTCCCCTTATATTTACCAAACACTTCATGTTTTTTTCTAGAGCTTTCAGCATCAATAGCAAATTCACGTGCTTCCACTAGCCAAGCATAAATTTGACTTTTTTCTTCTTCAGTTAGAGTAGGAATCATATCTAAATGAGCTGTATAAGTAACATTCAACACATTATATGTCAGTCCATTTTTTACACCTTCTATCTGACTATCATTAAGCCAAAGAGACAACGCAGCTGGAAAAGCAAAATGAGAACGATACAAATACCTATCAGCATCACTTTGAGCATTCATAATAGCTTGTAGCTTTGCATCACCAGTAAATTTTTCTTTAGCTTCTGCTAATTTTTTATCTCGTGTTTCGTATATATCATTTAATTCAAAATAACGATTAGCAATAATATTTGTCACCTCACTACAAACCTCAGCATCAGTAATGTTTAAACTATTGACTATTTTTTCTGTTCTTTTTAAAATTGTAGTTACATAATTAGGATCTCTATTTAGCGAATCAAGTTCAACAGCATCTACTTGGTATACAGAAATAAGACACCACATTAAAGCTAACCATATTTTATTTTTAATATTAAGTTTCATGATATATCAAATTTTACATTAGTTTTCCTTTTTCAGCAAGTGTGTCATAATTATTTTTCAAATCAGTCCAGTCCACTCTATTTTTAGTGCTAATACCATTAATATATTTTTCAATATTAGTATATCCATCGCCTGTGCAATCTTGATTAGCATCTTTCGGATCATTAGGATTAAGTCCATTTGCTACTTCCCATTCATCGGGCATACCATCTCCGTCTGTATCGACATAAGGGAAACCATTATATTCTGGATATCCTCCAACTTGACGAATATCTGTAATAATACCATATTTATAAGAATCCTTTGGCAAACGACGATATTTAAAGAAACCATCTTCATCTTTAGACTTATCTGCTAAACCCCAAGTATCTCCATAAGCATCTTTAGGAAGTTTATTTTCATAATATACTTTTCCTGTTTTCACCTCTTCAACAATGCGTTCATCTACAATATCACGACGTGGAATATTAGCTCCTACGTTTTTTAAGACATAATCGTATGCATCATTAGCTGACATTATTCTTAGATAAGGCATCTCGAAAGGTTCATAACAACGCATTTGTTCTGTATATCCTTCGGTATTAGATTGGTCTTCTACTTGGATACCTCCATTCCAGTTATCTATTGTAACTTTAGGATGTCCTACCATCACATTACCATCGGCATATACGCGACCATAAACTTTATAGTTTAACTTACTACGACCTGATTCTGGTTTCAAAATTCGATACCCAATAGGAGAGTCTTTTGGTGTAAGGGGACCTGGTTTATAGTAATTATTTATCATATTAAACATAGCACGATAATCGCCACCATCCGAAGAGCGATGTACCCAATTATAAACGACATTGTTTACAAAGTTAAAGATACCATACCAGCCTATAGAAGGATTACGTCCTGAATTACTAGCCCACATATTACGCATAAAAGAACAATTCTCTCCACCTAGTGTGCTACCAAAAGCATGATTATAAGTATCAAGTGCTTGTGCTGAAATTGTATTCTGAATAGTTACATTGACTGTAGGCAGTTTTTCATCTTTATAGCCTTCACCTGGACTATACATATGACGATAAAAAGAAATATTTTCATCTAACCCCCAAGTACAGGAACAATGATCAATCATGATATTGCCAATTGGGTTTCCTCCAAAAGAATCATCACGATGAGTCACTTTTGTTTCACCTCTACGGAATCTCATATGTCTAACAACAACATCATGAGTATCTACCCAAAATGATTCTCCAGCAATACAAATACCATCTCCAGGAGCCGTTTGTCCAGCAATTGTTATATAAGGAGCACGTACTGTAATGGGAGTTTCTAAACGAATAATCCCCGCTACATTAAAAACAACAATACGAGCTCCTCCTGTTTCGCAAGCTTCACGGAATGAACCAGGGCCACGATCATTTAAATTAGTCACTGTAATAACTTTTCCACCACGACCACCAAAACTAAACATACCACCTCCTTCAGCACCAGGAAAAGAAGGAATTTTCGCTTGCGGTAAATCATACGGACGAGAAGCCCACGGTATATAGGGTCTCCCCTCCTTGGCTTCTTGTATTACTATAGGTAACGCTTTTTCCCAAGCTTCTTCTGAGCGTTTATTACCATCAGTTGCTATTTGAGAATACTCTGCTTTAGCCTCTGATGTTAATTGTGGATATTGTGCCTTTAAAGATATAGGCACAAAGAGTAATGTAACACAAATTGCTACAATGATTTTCATGTTCATTTTCATTGGTTATTTTTGAAATATTTTTTTTAAGTATGTTACGTTCTCGCTGTAGTTTTTCTTCACATTTCTCACGTCATTCTTATCGCGTGATCGCTCTACTACCATCCATCCTGTCCAATTCATTTTACGAAGAGTTTTTTTTACTTTCTTCATATCAATGCGTTCGTTATAGGCCAATGTCACTCCATCTGTATCTGTACAATGTATCTGACAAATACGATCTTTGCCTAGAGTTCGTAACTCTTTATATAGATCACGATTATTTTCGAGAGCATTTTGAAACTTAAAATAGATTTTAATACCCGGAGAGTTTATCTCATTTAATAGTTGAATCTCTTCGATAGCTGGCAAAGAAGTCTCAATACCTATAATTTTACCTTTTGCAGCAGCCATATCACCTACGAGCTTAAGACGTTTAACCAATTCGGGGCGAACCTCTGGATTTTTAATCAAATCACAGCCTGTTCCTAAAGGAAGAAAAGCAACTGATACATTCATCACCTCCATTGTATTAAGGCAATCTTGTACTAAATCGATATAGTTGGTATGTGCAGCAAATGACTGACCGTAAAATCCAGACATAGCAATTGATGCTATTTCAATATTAAATTCAGAAGATTTTTGTTTGAAGAGTTCTTGAAAGTGAACCTCACGGAGTTTATTATCAAAGGAATCGCGCTTTCCTAAACTACCCATATCTAGCTCAAGACCATCACAACCCAATTCACTTGCCAATTGAAAAGCACCTATTTTTTGACGCTTCAGAATCATCCAATCACACACAGCTATTTTATAGCCAGTGTCACTGTTTCCACATTTTGAATCATAAAGTGTATATGCAACACTATTTTCAAAACTGAGTATTAATAGGAGTAAAACCATCCATTTGGGGTGGAGTATACTTTTTTTGTTTCCCATATCATAGAATTAATATTAACCGGTTAAGGTCTAAAATATATAGTGAGGACGCACAGGTAGAATATGCGTACTCACTATATTTAAAAAAAACACAAAATATTTTAATTGGCTATTCCAAAATCAGTTTGTTGACGCTCAACCTCTTCCAATAACTTTTGCTTTTCTTCTTCTGAAAGTTGAGTGGAGTTACTATTTAAGTCGCTCTTATTAGTTATATTCTTAGCTTGTACTTCTTCAATAAAGCAATATGGAAACTCTGCCGGAATACTTTCAAACTCCAATTCAGCTTGTGTTGGTGCATGAGTACCTTCAAATTGCACGTTAGCTTTTATCTTTATCTTGCCTGGGTTACGCGTAGAGCGAATTAACACAGGAGCAGAACCAAATTCAACTGTTCGAGGATTAGCATGAATTGTTTCATCACCGATTATTTCACCTTCTCCTTCTACCGTAAATACAATGTTTTCTTTGGCTAACCGACGAACATTCCCACTGTCATCCGTAACTTCTGCTACAACAACAATAAAGTCTGATCCGTCAGCAACTAATTTTTTGCCATTAGTATCAACCGACAAACGTAATTTAGTGCTACGGCGTGAAGGCATTTTTTTTGTACTACATACTACTTTGCCGTCAATAATACCTTCAGCAACCATATTTACTTTTTGCCAATTTTTCTGCAAGTAGCTGTAGTTGCGAGCTTCCCAGAAATCCCAAACATTTTTAAATATTACCGGAGGATTGAGCATATGTCCTTTCTCACGCACTACCGGAAGAGTCCAACTTTTCTCACCATCATAAATAGATAAACGAACTGAGTCACAATTAGTAAACACAACAACATCATCATCTGAAAATTGAGACATTTCGTGAGAGATGTAGATCATCGGGCCGCTTTCTACTATGGGTGATACAAAGTTTGCAGGAGTTTGGCTACGAAACATGTAATAAGCATATTTAGGTTGGCGAAATGCATCGAATATACCTCCCCAATATGGATCGGGGTGATAACCACGTTGATGATCAAAAGGGTGCCACTGGGCACCACCAATAAATTGACCGGTAGTGCGATACATTTCATCATAGCTCTTAGCCAAAGACAAAGCTTGTATGATTAGCGGACGCTCACCCCAACTACGACTAGCACGATTGTTATTATTGTGCGCATACCAATCGTCTACATTCTCACCAAACTCACGAGTAAATATACACTGTTCGGGTCTATCTTCTTTTTCATCATCTCCCGGCCAAGCATAAACCACATCATATGATTCTTTTGCCCCAGCAGAGTGCACGTCAGCAGCAGCTACCGGCCTTCCGGGATAAGGAAATTCATCTTTAGTTATTTGAAGAGCTTCCATAGAGAACTCAAGTGGAAAACGTGTCTCATTTAAGATAGGCTCCCACATCAACACACTTGTATGGTTTCTATCACGGCGAATGATTTCGCGTGTATTTTGTTGTGCCCTAGAACCAAAAATCGAATCTTTATTCCAGTATTGCCATCCTGGTGTAGCTACGATTACAAACAAGCCCAACTCATCACAAGCATCCATAAACGATGGGTCTTGTGGGTAGTGCGCAGTACGGATAATGGTACATCCGGCATCACGCAATCGTTTAGCGTCACGCCATTGTTGAGAGTTAGGAGAAGCATTACCAACATAAGCAAAATCTTGATGGCGGTTTGCTCCTACAAGTTGTCCATAAGGTTCATCATTGAGCCAAAAGCCCTCCTCACCCTTAAACTCAGCTTTACGAATACCCACTCTTGTGATACCGCCATCAACCATACGGCTGCCTTGCTTGATACGTGTTTGTACCCGATAAAGATAAGGTGATTGAGGTGACCATAGATATGGGTTACGAACCACAATCTTTTGATTGATAGTTCTTATTTCATTAGCTTTTAGTGTGATTTTTTCAGCCACCGTACGAATTACCTTACCTGTACTATCAGTCAAAGTAGTTTCTACAGTTACACTTTGATTTTTATTCGATTTATTGGCAACTTCCGTATCGACATAAACATCAGCACTTTTTGAGCTTATATGATCGAAGTGGACAAACACCCCACCGCCTGCTACCCGATTAGCCTCTACTGCATCAGTTATAGCTATAGGAGATTTAGCAATCATCCACACATCTCTATATATTCCTCCATGATAAGCAAAATCAAGTGTATATTGTCTTTTGCCTGGAGGATAACTCTTATCATCACTATTATCGGTCATAACTGCTATCAAACAGGAATCTCCCGATTGTACTCCATACTCATCCAAGTTGACAATAAACGGTAGGTATCCACCAATATGTTCTTGAATTTTTTTGCCATTCAGATAGATATCTTGTTTACCCATCGCAGCTTCAAAATGCAACGACACATTTTTGCCTTTAGCTTCATTTGGCACTACAAAACGCTTGCGATACCATGCTTCACCTTGATAGTTGCGATTTCCACTAGCCTCAGCAGGCATCAACTCTACCGTATGAGGAGTAGAAACTATCTCCCAATCCGAATCATCAAAATTTAAAGCTTCTGCTCCGTCAATGCTTCCTTTGTGAAATCTCCATCCAGGATTGAAGTTATATACTAAACGTCCACTATCAACCAATGGATAGAACCCAGCAACCGAAGTCTGCTGTTGAGCGGCCATCGTTATAGTCAGTAAAAGTAGAAAAAGTGTTGTTATCTTTCTCATGTAATAATATAGTTTAAATCTGTTTTCGTTTTCAATATCTACTACTTATCAGTAAAGCCATTCTCTAATCCGAGTCCATTTACAATGTCCTTTTCTCGCTCTTTTGGAGTTACTTTTAAATCGATAATTCTCCCATTCGTAAGTGTAGCTTCAATGGTTGTGTGGTGTGCAGCATGAAGTTTAAACCGTACGTCCCAATCAGCAGGCCATGCCGGGAACAGATAGATTTTATCACCCACCTCTTGCATCAACATCTCTTGCATACCAATCATGCCACTCCCTCCCCAATTCAAATCGGGTGTCCAGTCATAACCGGGCCCCCAAAATGCAGGAAAGCGATGTGGCCCGTTCCCCATTTTCTTTAGCGTTAACTCTTTAGCCTCATCAGTCAAGCCTAAGCAAGCTGCCCATATATTATCTTGCTTCCATCCTATATGTGTCCGAAATTTTAACGCATCCGGATCATAGTTATAAGTATTTATCGCCCTTTCTAGTTCAGGTCTACCCACACCATAATTGCGCCATGGAAAAACAGGATAAAGTTGTGGAGTCTCAATGTTATTGACACGTTCCCATGATTTCGCAGGAGCAATCATCTCCTTGCCTTCCACATAGCGTAATGGCACAGCAGGTATTCGATTTAGCATTTCATTATTTACCCCAGAAGATTGGAGTACAGAACGCAAAGCCGCTATGGTAGTTGCCGGATTGTGAGCCATTTTATAAGTTTCACAAGCCGTTCCGGGATAAATAATAAGATTGCCATCTCCATCCAAATCTTTACGACCACGTTTAGCAGCCAATTGACGATAATGTTGATCAAAGAACTTAACTACACTTTCTATCATTGGCATATATTCTGTTATGTCATCTCCGTTGTATAGTTTTGTATCAAGTATCATCTGACAAAATTCCAATACGGTATCCCATTGATACTCTAGCCAAGCATTATACTCTATACCTTTATCAAAACTATCAGGACGTTTAAAGCCATACTCAGCGGGATTAGGTAAGCCATAATTTTCTAACTGTTCAGTATAACATGCCCCATCATGATTCCAATAGATTTTGCTACGTAGTTCTGCTACCGGCAATAGGCGATTGTAGAAATCGAACTGTGATTTCATCATATCAAAATCACCATTTTTCAACATAGGCCAATACACTAGTCGCTGATTTTGCGCCGTCATAGTGCCGCCTCCCCAGCGACGAAAATCGGGTGTAAAAGGCATCTTAACATCTACATAAGTCGGGTCGAAGGTAAATAAGCCACCATTGAATTTACTAGGATCTTTACCATAAGCATTACAGCCTAACATATAACGAAAAAGAGTATAATTGCGAACCACATCAGCACCTTCTATACCTCCTCCTTCAATGAAGCTACGTTTCCAAAATTGATTCCACCAACGACGAGTTGCCAAACGATCAGCCTTCACTTTGATTTGTGCCTCACTTGCAGCTAGTCCACTTTGCCATACATGCAAATCTCCTTGGTTGGTATGAAGCGTTATTTTAAACTCATGTTCTCTACGACTGCGCTTACTTTCGTACACCCAAGCAGTATAGTCTGTATCTGCATATACTCCACTTATGCACTCTTTAAACTGCAGTTGATTGCCACTCAAACGCCCCCCAAAGATTAAATTCCCTAATGGATTGTACAGTTGATCTTTAACCGCTTGAAGCCCTTGTTGAGCTACAGAAACATCAAAAACAGTCTGTTGAGGGTTTTGATGAAAGAACGTTATCGAACCATCATCTGCTCGAACAGAGTCGGCAGTAGTAGCTATATTCTGAGGTAAAGCCCATTTGTAAGAGCACTGTTGCCCTTCAACCTTACGAATAGGTCGATCTGCAACACGCCAATTCTCATAAGTCACTTGCAAAACAGAAGGAATTCCTGTTTGGGTTTCAACGTGAACAACAGGATGAAACACATCTACCCAAAGCGTCACTTTACCATGTGTACCCTCAACAGTCATATACCCATCATTCAAGTGAAGTGTTTGACGAAAATCTTCCTCTTTGTCGAAAATAGACGGAGTAGTGCTAACTCTGAAACGTCCTTGTTTTAACAAGGTATTATTTTCATCATAAGCACCTGTGCGCGATAAATAGAACAATAAATCACCTTGCTCAACCCAAACATTCAACCCGATATCTCCACCTCCCAAGGGCATAGATTCCGATGAATTTTGGCTCTGAGTATTCCAACTATAGTCAGCAGGTTGCGCTTGCAGTTGGCTCAAAGAACAACAAAGAAGTATAAAACCTAAAAATAAATGCTTCATAAGTAAATTTTCAAAATAGAATTACTCTTCCCAATTGTCCGAACGGAAAGAAGAAACAGGCAAATCTTCGCCAAAAAGATCACCAGCAACAAAGTTTTCGAAAGCATATCGCACCGCTACCGGATGAGGAACTTCCTCACTTTTCACCATAACTTTGCTACGCTCTATCCAGGCTTTAGCCGGATAGAAGATGCGATCATCACCGGCAACCTTAAAGTGTGTAGACTCGAATGTGCCGTTGGTATTTACCCACATTGGAGCACGTTCAAAACTCACCACAACCGTATCATTCTTTATCTCAATGTTTTTAAAGTAAGGACTTTCGGCTGTTACACCTTTCTTTCCATATGTTTTCACTAGTGCCAAGCGTGCTAGTCTCTCGCCCGGAGTACGTTTATCGGCCGGATGAATACATTTTTCCATGCCACTATCCATCAAAACAGCCATTCCCACATTTGTATTCATCAGTTCAGCTTTGGCCTGTTGCTCTCTAAGAAAAGCAGAATTAATAACCGGTTTGCCCTTCTCAGTTACCAACTTATAGTCATATGGAGCAATCTGACAATAGTAAAACGGAAAGTCTCCTTGCCCCCACTCTTTTCTCCAACCATTTATAAGCGTTGAAAACATATCAGCATAAGTTGTTGCACGGTTATAGTTATCTTCACCTTGATACCAGATTACTCCCTTAATGGCAGTTCCGATAAGAGGTTTCAACATTCCGTTGTATAACAAAGTAGGATTGCGATTTTTAGAGGTAATATCTGCCTCTGTCGCCGGTATTTTAGCGTCAGGAAATGCACGCAACCAGTCGGCATTCATCCAAGTTTCACAAGATGAACCGCCCCATGCAGCTACAATTAACCCAATGGGAACATTCAGTTGCTCTTGAAGCAAATTTCCAAAATAGTATGCAGTGGCACTAAACTCACGAACCGACTCGGGAGTTGCCTCTTGCCAATTGCCTACTACATCCGTCTTTGGCGTAAGCGAAGAGGTTCGTTTTGCAGTAAACAGCCTCAACTCAGAGTTTGTACTTTTCATGATATCCATATTGCCATTAGCAACTGGTTGATTCTTAAACCCCTTCATGGGCATCTCCATGTTGCTTTGCCCCGAGCAAAGCCAAACCTCACCAATCAGAATATTATCCAATATCATCTTTTGGCCATCATCAAATGTGATGCGATACGGTCCTCCGGCTAATGGAGTTTGTAGGGTTAACTTCCAGTTGCCTTGCGCATCGGTTTTCACTTGATGCGTTTTATTATCCCAACTTGTAGTTACTTTTACCACTTTACCTGCAGCAGCTGTTCCCCACAAATTAGCTTGAGTTTGTTGTTGCATCACCATATTGCTACCAAAAATTGCCGGTAGTTTAACTTCTGCTTGCAAGAATGTGCCTATACACAGCAACACAAGCGCCAAGAAGAATCGATTAGTTCGTTTCATAATTATATAATAGATCAACGTGATATTAATATTTTCGAATAAAATGATAAGGTCCAAACCATCCCGCAGGTATCAATTCATCACCTGGCAAACGATATTTAGCATTGGTCCATATTCCATCAAAAGGAGCTTTACCCTGATCTGCTCCACGCAAAGCGTTGGCCCAAGTATTGGTAACATCAACCTGCAAAGTATTAGTTCCCTTTTGCAAGGCATCAGTTACATCAACCTCATAAGGAGAGGTCCAGGCTACACCACACGATTTGCCATTGACAATGACGGTAGCAACATTGGCAATATCGCCCAGTTGCAAATAAACACGACCTTGCGGAACCATTTTCAAATTAAAACTTGTGCAATATTGAACAGTTCCTGCATAAAACTTAATTTTGTCATTAGTCGATTTGCTCCAATCAAAAAGAGTATCGCATTTTACCGTTTGGTTGATAGCCGGGAAATGAACTTCCCACTCACCTACTTTTACAGGTATCTCTTCAACGTTAGTAGTTTCGAGAGCAATCACATTTGTACGAGGTTGTTTAGGGAAAACCACAAATACAGACCCATTTGCCGGAAGCGTAATCTCTACCTCGGTACGGCCATTCACCTCTTTCCAGTTGGCCGGAGTTACTATTTCTCCGGTTTGAGGATTCCACAGTTCAGGTTGGCTTCCCGACACGCGAAATGAAGCGATAAATTTACGGTTTCCCAAAGCATTTACTTCTGCCGAAGAACGAGCTTTGTTGCCCGACTGGTCAGCGATAAAGTAAAGTTCCATTTCGTCACCTCTACGGTGTGTCCATGCTATATTCTTAGGTAATATAATGTCTTTTTCAATGCCATAAGCTGAAAAATCAGTAGCCACATAAGGCAATGTGGGAATGACTATACCCTCTTTTTGAAGTTCTTCAACCTTGGCAGCAGACTCCTTTGACAAAGGTAAGTTATCAGGATTCATGGGATGTGCCTCGGGCAAAACCAGTAACGAATAAGCTGCTCCACCGGGTAGAGTAAGTTTGCCGTTTTCAGCTTTGGCCAAGCGAAGCAATGCATCTTTATTAAATGAATCGTATGCATATCCGTTTAGCGGATTAATCCACTCCTCTGGGTCAGCCATATTTGCCGAGTGCGTAACCCCTACAGGACGTACACGAGTAGGTTCGCCAACATTGGCCAAACGCACTTGTTCGCTTGCCACTCTCTCTTGTCCGAAAATGCCCGGCAACATAGGAACCAAGCGATCGGGCAAGATGGCACGACGAGGCATTTCTTCGCCAGTAAACACGGCAATATCTACAACAGGATGACCATATTGCAGCATTGCTTGACAGCGTGCAATGTAGTCAACAAATGACTTTCCCTCATTCCACCAAGTTTGATCACGCTGAAAAAAGAGTCCAATGCCATCAAGTGTCATGCCTGGAGTTCTATCGAGCCAAGGATTGTGCGTATAGACATGAAAAAAAAGCTTATTGATGCCCAAAGCAAAATTACGGTCGAGCAATGGTTTTAGCAATGCCGGATCTTCATCCCACACACCACGTATTTGTGTAAAACCTTCGGCTTGAATAATATTCTTACCATAAATATGTGCACCGCTAATGGCATCAAGCATATCATTGGGTTTATCATGAGTGGGGCTGTTTAGCCAAAACTCTCCCATAGGTAAATCTACTTTTTGATAATGTTGCAGCCCATCACTAACCATTGTTGGCGAAACACATTCTGCCGAGAATTGACAATCCATCTCTTTAGCATAATCGGCCAATACAGTAAAAAAGATATCAGTAACCAATTCGTTGATGGTAGTACGAACATCACGAAGCACAGTCTCACTTTTTGCTACACTCTCCATTGGTATGCCTGCCAATAGTGGTAGATAAGGCATTAAGTTGTAACCTCTACGCGCTTTAAACTCGGTTGCGAAGTTATCGCTCCAGTTTTGACTTCCACACTCCCAGCTATCCACATGCATGTATTTTAGCACCTTGCTTGCCAATCCTGAATCGGTGTTCTTAAACATCTCACCAAACCAATTTTGCAATTGTTTTCTTACAGCAGCTTTATCAAACTTATCACATTCTAATCCTTTGGCTCCGCCGCCGGTAGCATTGGTGTGCCCTGTTGCCGTATGTCCCATACGCACAATACGCCACGAGCCACGAGGGAGTTTACCCGTCACACGACCATCTACAATGGGTAGTTGCACTACCTCTTGTAGCTCTACACAATCTGCATCGGCAACCTCCTGTGTAGTAGTAGCCGATGCCACACGCCACACAAGTCCGGCTTTGCCCTCCCACTGATGAATGCGAGGTGAAGTATGCAATACAATATCTTTAATTCGTAAATTAGGGCTCCATTTTGCAGCATCTAAGTCTTCACTACCTGGCTCACTACCTTCGGGAGTCCACTCAAAACGGAAATACCTAGCGGTAGTCTGAGGCAGTGCATGAGTCGACTGAAAGTCAGTATTCTGCCAACCTTGACGAGCAGGAGTCAGCTGTTTCACCTCAGTAAAAGCAACACCATCTTGACTGGCCAATACTTTTAAGCGATGCGCTTGATAGTTATTTCCAGAAAGAATAATCTCGATGTTGCGAGCAGTGATAGGTTCAGGATATTCATATTGAATCCATGCAGGAGCAGATGAACGAAAACGTCCCTCTTCATCACGTGTTATGGTTCTTTTAGTTGCGTAGTTTTCATTTTTAATCGTACCATAAGTTACGATAGGTTTGTGTTGAGTATCTTCGGGTTGTTTGTTCAACGGAATGGCATAGGTAGCTATATCTTCGTAGTAACCTTCGTAACTTTGAGGTTGAGGCAACAACAAATCTTTCAATTTTCCACCTTTTACGATGGTGTCGCTCCAAACCACTTTCTGCATAGATTTGGCAGGTGTATTCCATGGGCCACCGGCCAAAGCAAAACCATCACAAATGTGCATGCCTAACTGCAACCCCAGCCGGTCGGCCTCTTTAAAGCTATGATTAATCATCCGCCACCATTCAGGAGATAGTTGCTGAGCCTGACCATTGTATTGCGGCCCCTCTTTCACTCCCTTTATAGGCATTAAGTATGCTCCCCCTAGTCCGACATCCTTCATTGCTTCAAGATCAGCAGTGATACCTTCGGCAGATGCAGCACCAAACATCCAGTACCAAAAGGTCCAAGGTTTGGCTTCGCCTTGTGGGTTAAGAAATTGTTGTTGAAGTTGATTTTGTGCAATTGCACTATACGAAAAAGCCACAAAACATGCGGCAGTCAAAAGCTTCTTTATATTCATTGTTCTATGTAACTTTACCTTTTATCTCTATTAGAGAGACGACAAAGCAGCCAGTTTGTACCCAAGCAAAGCAAAAATAGAGCAGAGTTCACTTCTTAGAAGCTCGCTATAATACATCAGAAACAATAACTTTAATAGAACTTGTTACTGCTATTATATGTTAATATAATAACGCATTATTAAATTATAAACCAGTAAATCAGTCCATCATGAGATTTGTATATTATGCTATCTTATTAATGATATTCTTTGGCATTGCCATATTGTGTGCACTTTTCTTTACACGGTTCATCGGTTTACCTCCTATCGTGTCGATAAGCATAGCTTTTGTCATAAGCTTTTTTATCTACTACCAAAGAGATAAGCTATTTCGTTTTCTTGATAAGTATTTATAAAACAAAAAAATCAAAGGTTACTTTGGTTGATATCAGAAGTAGTTTGTCAATACGCCAAAATACCATCTAGCAGACTAAGCATTGTTGTTCCACTTAGTTTCAAAGGCTTGAAACTAAAGTTCCGAGCACTTGGAAGCGTTGTTCCAAGCACTCGGAACCGAGTGACAAACTATAATCAGTGGAATTAAATTATAGTTCAGTTAGTTATTAATATACCTGTGCAAATCTACAAAAGGCTAAACAGTTTTCACTGTTCAGCCTTTTGTATAAGATATTAACTTTGCGATTTAATATTTTAAAACACCTCAAGTATTATTCAAACTTTAGCATAAAGTTAGCATGATAAGTACCCGAAGCCCAGAAAGCTTGCGAAGATGGTCCAACCAAATCTGTTGTATTTACTTTATTGCGTACCGGAGGTATCACCTTCATCACACTAATGCCAGTAGCCGGAAGTGTATAAAGCAGCTCATCACGTCCATCACGAGGTTGATAAACACCAACATATGCATCAGGAGTTTTGTTGATTAAGTTAATTACTCCCTCTTTGGTTTTAATTTGCATCCATTGCACATTCGCAAAGTATCCTTTAAATTCTGGATAAGTAAAGCTTTCGCCTGGAATAGGATCGTTATAGTCGTTTTCCCAAACACCTAGCTGCGGACCGTGAAGACGGTTTTGCCATACACGATATGGTCCATCACCTACCCACTTCTTGCTTTCAACCTTCTCTTCCGGATAGTCGAACATAACTCCCATCAAGTCTACAACTCCACTGAAGTTATAAGTTACATCTACCGAGACTGTAGCGTTAGGGGCAATAGTCCATACCACTTGATCTAATGAGCCTAAACGATAATTGGCTGTAATGGCTAAGCTATCGCCTTTATAACCGGTGGCAAAGCCTACAAATTTGCCTGCATCTTCGAAGGTCGTATATTGAGTTTTCTTTTTTTCAGCGTCTTTATCATCGTGATTGTAGAACTGATCTAACGAACGGTCTGCACGACGAGCTGCTACAAAGCGAGGACCATTGGTCAATGCAATAGTACGTCCTTTAACTGATACACTCTTTAGTTGACCGTCTGCTTTACTAAAGGTAAACTGATCATTGCCGGCAGTTACATTCAAGGTTCCGGCAGTCTCAGTCAATGAAGGTTTAGCAGCAGTAGTCGATGTAGCTGCATCAACATTAGAGAGCTTATAACTCCAAGAAAACAAATCCTGTCCGGTTGAATCGTAAATAGTCAATACCAAAGCATTAGCTCCTTTTACAATGGTAGGAATTTGAACAGTTCCTTCGCTACGAGCCGGGATATTACCTAGTTTCACTTCACCTTGCTTTAATACCTTTACAGCTCCTTTGTCTGAAGCCGAGGGAAGAGCTACATACTCATACTTCATACGACAAGTATTAAGGTTGGTAAAGTCGTAACGATTTTCGAGTTGTAGCGTACCGTTGAAGTCTGAACCAATATTTTGATTCATGATTTGAATAGGGCTCCAAACTTGCTTAATCGTATAGTAACTTCCTTCTTTTTCATGATTAGGACCAACGATACCATCAGCACCAAAGTTGCCAACATTATCAATATAACCGCCCATATCTACACGCTTCACTCCTTCATCAGCAAGTACCCAAAGGAAGCCTCCGGCACAACGAGGATGATTACGCATCATTTCCCAATAATCATATAAACCAGCACCATGTCCTCCATCATATAAGCCATGCAAGAATTCGGTTGGCATAAAGATTTCGGGTTGACGCATATAGTTCTGACTCTCGCCGTATGAGCGATAGTGCATTGTTTCGTAACCGCTATGGTTACCTTGAGGATGAATGACCGGACGTTTTTGAGGATCGTATTTATGAAACTCTCCATCTAGTTCTGTATTCCAACCTTTCTCGTTACCATTGGCCCACCAAATAACCGAAGGGTGATTTACATCGCGTGTCACCATCTCTTTCACGAGCTTTTGGCCTACAATTGTTTCATGTTTACCATGCCATCCTGTAAGTTCGCTCATCACATATAAACCGAGTGAATCACAAGCCTCTAAGAACTCAGGATCGGCAGGGTAATGACTTAAACGAACTGCATTCATATTCATGCTCTTGATCAGCTGAACATCTTCTATATTTTTAGCTTTGCTTAGTGTACGGCCACTTTCAGGACGGAAACTATGACGATTTACTCCTTTAATCAACACACGTTGACCATTGATGTAAAGCCCATCACTTTCGCGTGTTTCAATAGTACGAAAACCAAATTTCTGATTCTCGGTGTGAAGCACTTTACCATCTTTACCAATTAATGTAAAGGTAGCAGTATAAAGATTAGGAGTTTCGGCGGTCCAAAGAAGAGGAGACTTCACCTCAGTCTGTACCAAAGCAAAATCGCTAGAAGCACGTACAGGAGTAACACTTTCAGCAACCTTCTTTCCCTGGTTGTTGGTAATAACAGTTTTTACTTCAGCACCATCTAAAGCACGATTTAAGAAACACTCAGCAGTAAAATGTCCGTTTGCAAGAGCATTAACATTAACCTTAGCGATGTTGAGTGCTGGTTTTGATATGATAAATACCGGACGAATCAATCCACCAAAGTTCCAATAGTCGGCACGACGTTCAGCCAAGTTAACTCCCGCATTGGTACTTTCTTTGCTTACAGTAACTTCTAGAACATTCTTCTTCTTTGAACCAAAAAAGATACGATCGCTCACATCATATACAAATCGATAAAATCCACCTTGATGCATTGAACCGGCTTTACGACCGTTGATTTTGACTTCAGCATCGGTCATAGCAGCCTCAAAAACCAATTCGATTTGACGACCATTCCATGCCTCAGGCAGTTCAAATTCATATTTATACATCCCCTTTTCATCAGCAATGCCTTCAGGAAATGCTTTACCATAAAATCTCATTCCATACTGATAGGCACCAAAACCTTGTAACTCCCAACAGGAAGGGACACCTATTTTAGTCCACTCACCCGAATTGTTGCCGCTTGTACAAAAAAAGTCCCACTGCACCATGTCATCACATCCGGTACCCGAAAGGTACTGACGTTGAGTTTCAACGTTGGATTGTGCTCCTAGATTTGCAGTCAAAGCTAAAGCAGCTAAAATAGAGGTTAATCTTTTCATATTTACTATTTTAATTTGATTGCTATAAATTAGTTATTCGTATTTTTAATGTGTGTATCTTACTTTTATCAATTGCATATTTTTTAAGCACCCCGGGACCACAACTGCTATTGCCTAAACCAAGCATTGCACTATTTATGGTTAAAGTAGTTTCTTCGCGTGGTGTCAAATCGCAATCGTGAGTGGTTTCAGACAAATCTTTGGCTGTATAGGGTAAAGCCGAAAATGAAAATGGAGCATCCAATGCTGTGATACGTACTCCTTCGCCTTTCTTATTCGTGAGTATAACTTCACTAACCTCTTCATGATTTCCTCCATCTTGTGGGCGTGGATAGTGCGTGTATTGTTCTGCAATGGTACTATTCCAACGACCAATTGCAGTAGACTGTTTACGATCGGGATAACTCTCCCAAGGACCACGACCATACCATGACAACTGATTATATGCACTATTTACTGTAAACACTGCTCCCAAGCGAGGAAGTTCGGGTAAATCACCTTGTGGTTGATATAACTGTTCAATATCAACTGTTCCATCGGTATAAACTGTGCGACGAGTAGTGACAAGGATTGAACCATTAGCATAACTGTACTCCTCTGTTTGTTCTGTAACCACAGCCTCTGACAATTGAGTTACAGTCCGTTCGGGTGATAAGATTTTCACCTCAGGATTATCCATGCGATTATTTTTCCAATCTTTAGCCAACCAGTTACCGAAACTCTTATCATTATCGGTTGGGGCTCGATAAGCCTGAAAACGATTGTATTGAATCTTTTGGTCAATCGTAGTAGACTTACTTCTTCGCTTCATTGACAGGTGAGTTACCGCCAATGGATTGTTCTGTATGGCAAACTGCTCGCTTGTTATCTCGTAGCCAGCTTTTGCCCATGAGGTGCTTTCTTTGAGAGTAACATTGACATTTAAGCGCACATCGGCAGTAGTATCAACTTTAGAAGAGTGTAAGGGCACCTTATAACCGAATAGATTTAATGAGCCAACAGTTGTCTTCTCGCTTTTCAACTCAGGAAGTTCTACGCACACTGTTTGCCCCGGAAATACGGATGGAACTTCCAAAGTGCCTTTTTGTAGTTCTTTACCATTAGAAGTGACATTCCAATTGAATTGATATCCAGCAGTTGTAATGTGGTGATTGCGATTGGTTATCAACAAGAAATAGTATTTTTTATCGTTTACTACACTATCCTTCAATGACAAAGAAATGGGCGCATATACTTTCTTAACCTCCCAATATTTAGGTGTTGTTTCACGATCACTCATAACAACTCCGTTAAAACAAAAAGCCTTTAAATTGGGTTTATCACCAAAATCGCCACCATAAGCCACCATCGTACGACCGTCAGGTAACGTTTTGTAAAGTCCCTGGTCTACCCAATCCCAAATAAACCCACCTAGCATACGCGGATTGCTATAAATCTCATCCCAATATTCTTGAAAATTACCCATGGCATTGCCCATAGCATGAGCATATTCGCTAGTCATGACCGGACGTTTATCATTTTCTCGTTCGGCAATCTCCAACAAACGTTCCCAACGTGCATTTTCTGCCCGCTCTTTATCTTCGCCTTCGGCTATTCCGGGATTTAAGTACTCTTCTTTTACACGAGTATAAAAGCGACTAATCACATCCACGGTATATGGATCGGTAGCACCATCAACCCCTTGTGCCCCTTCATAATGAATAGGACGAGTAGGATCCATCTCTTTAAGCCAAGCAGAAATGGCAGCAAAGTTTGCACCATAACCACTCTCATTACCCATACTCCACATCACAATACTAGGATGATTGCGATCACGTTTTCCCATTCGAACAGCTCTATCTAAAAAAGCCGCATGCCAATCGGCAGCATTAGCCAGTTTACCACGTAACCCATGGGTTTCAATGTCCGCTTCATCCATCACATAAAGTCCCAAACTATCACACAGTTCATACCAACGTGTTACATTAGGATAATGACTGGTACGTACAGCATTAATATTGGCCTGTTTCATCAGCAAAATATCTTGTATCATACGTTCATCCGTCATCACTCGCCCTAAACGAGGATCATGTTCGTGGCGGTTAACCCCTCTAAAACGAATTGGCTGATTGTTAATAAGCAACTGTCCATTTCTTATATCAATTTGACGAAAACCCACTGGTTGATTGACTTGCTCAATAACTTCACCTTGATCGTTCAGAAGTTGTAGCTTTAGATTATAAAGATATGGAGTCTCTGCTGTCCAAGGATGAGGAGAAGAGATAACTTCGCTCATTCTACCTAGCTTACGAGGAGCACGTTGCGAGTACCATTCGTTCATACGACTGGCTTTATTTTCTAAATCTAAAATATCCTCTACATCACCATTCATAGCGACAATTTGATTGCCTTGTGCATCATATAACAAGGCACGCAGCGTATACCCTTTTGCTTTTTGATTATTATAAACACTAAACTGCGGATCAAGTTGTAGTATAAAGTCAGTGCAACTATCATTTGCAGCCAACGTGCGTACCGCATAATCACGAATACGAACATCGGGAGTATGAAACATGGCAATGTCTCGATGAATTCCACCCATACGCCAAAAATCTTGATCTTCAAGATAAGAGCCATCGCAATAGCGATAAACCTCTAAGGCTATCTGATTAACACCCGCAACCAAGTAAGGTGTAATCAGAAACTCACTTGGCTCCATGCTACCTTGACTGTAACCCACTCGCTTCCCATTGATCCATACATAAAAAGCACTCATCACCCCTTCAAATCTTAAGAAAGTCTGACCGTTATCTGTCCAATCAGCAGGCAAAGTAAAAGTTCTACGATATTGACCTACAGGATTTCTTTCTTTAAACGTAGTGTAATCTTCACGAGGAGTACTCATAACTCTAGGTGGATCAATTTTAAACGGGTAGCCTGCCGACACATAAATAGGAGTACCATAGCCATTTATTTCCCAATTGGCCGGCACAGAAAAATCCACCCAACTTGAATCATCAAAATTAGATTGATAAAAATCGACTATCCGTTCATTCGGAGTAGCCGTCCATCGAAACTTCCATGTTCCGTTTAACGATATAGAACAATCATTTTGTCTATTTGAAAATGGGATAAAGGCAGCTCTTGCTGGTTCACGATTGATTTGCAATACATGATGATTTTCCCAATCATTAATCTGCTGAGCAGAAATTGATGAATAGCAGAAAGCGATAGCCAATAGTTTATATAACTTCATCTAAAAATCTATTTTTATTGTACATCCAAAGCATCAAAAGCGATGCCATTCATATCAGCACCAGATATCTCTATTTTATAATATCCGGCATTAATAAACCCACCGGTAGTTGTACTAATCATGCGCCATTTCTCTGGAGCTTCGGGAAAGTTTAATTCATCATCTTTCAACACTCCACCTTTTGAATCAATCAAACGCATACGCAAACGTAATGGCTTTCCGGAAGTATTCATATACTTAAATCGCAAAGCATAGATTTGTGCTAACCCCGTTGAAATATCCCAAGTAATGCTATTTTTAATACCTGTACCAAAGAAAATTCCAGTTTGCTTACGAACCTCTTTTTTAGAGTACTTACCTTTTAATGTTGCATCTTCGGCTTGGTAGGCTACTTGAGCACGAGCATTTTTATCTTCAGGCAACATTTCTTTGGGAGTTTTTTCTATAACTATTGCTTCTTGAGCAGCCCACGAGAATGAATTATTCGATTGTTCCGTAGTTAACATGATAGGCTGATTATTGCTTAATTGGCGAGCAATGGCAATGCCTGAAATTAAAGCTTGTCCCGCTTTTACTTCTGGAAAGCTAATTTTTAAAATACCATTATCAACAGTAGCATTAATCACTTTTTTCAAAGCACCATCATGTCCGGTTTCTGCCCAAATATCCATATTTTTAATTACTGTTTCATCATTGATGGCTACGTCAAATAAACGCAATCCCTCGCAATCAGTCTTTGCACTTCCCCCTGTACCATGCCATGGTTCTGTGAAGTAAAGTTCTATACGATACTCTCCATTGGGTAATGGAAACTCATAAGAAAGTTTGTGACGACCAAAACGGAAAGTCTGAAACAGTTCCCAATCACGAGTACCATGAATCGGATCGAACGTGCGACGCTGACTAGCTTGATAAGGACTGAGCAAGGTATCACCTTTAGCTATAAACTCATCTGCCCATGATCGAGAAAAAGTAGTATTATCTTGCGACCAAACTTGTCCAAACGAGTCAGTATATTTATCACCTCCACTATTAATACGATATAAATATTCATACCCTTCTACACCCTTCAAGTCATTTAATATTGCAATATTGTCTTTACGTCCATCAATTGCAGCATAATTATCAGCAGCAGTAGGCACGATATCAGAGCCACCATAAATAGCTTCAAAATGAGGAGCTTGCTCTAAACCATTCAACACAATAAGATCTTCGGCTACAGGTTTGCCTTCATAATAGCCTACCGCACGAAGCACATTGTATCGGATATCTCTATTTTCCCACATCATATGTGTTCCAATACCATTATTCTTTTTGCGTCCTAAAAACTGTTCATCAATGGCATCGTTGTAAAGTAGTACAGAATCACAATTACTATAAGCTTCGATAGTAGCACGACGACGCCCAGTTTCAAAACGATTAGGCCAAGTATGTGAGACCAAGTAAACCATTGGTTCTTTAGTAGCCGAAACGTAATTGGACTTATACATATAGTATACATCCAAAGGCTCTTCCCAAGGAGAAACTAATCCTTTATAATTGAATGGACCAACTTTATCAATTGAACGATAGGCCTCATCAGGCTGACGACGACCGGGATTATCATGGCTACTATAAATCCATTGAAACTGTCCACACACACTATCTTTTACCGCTTCAGCTTGACGAACTTTAGCTTCCATCAACAAGCACATTCTATCTTCACTCCACACTCCGTTTTGTTCGAACTCACCGGGCTCTGTGTGAAGTCCTAAACTACGCCATGCTCCGTACTCGCCATTAAGTAATTGATTAGAGCGAGACAGTTCGTTACCATAATTATATAAGTCGCCACCATATGTTCCACTCCAATTTTGAACCACATTCCAGTCTGTACCATCTCCACCATTACAAGTTGTAACAATACGCATATCATTGGCAGTTGGGTCCATCTCACGAATGATATTACTACACTCTTCAGCAAAATCTCGAGGCAGTGTACTTTCGTTTTGCAATCCCCATATCACGACGCTAGGTGAGTTACGACGCTCCTTCACCCATTGACGAAGCATCTTTTTGAAATTCTCTCTAAACTCAGGAGTATCATACCACACATGTGCAGAAAGTTGCGTCCAAAACAAGATTCCCTCTTCGTCCCAATATTTTTGATAATCGAGATGATGAGGTTGATGAGCATCACGGAAGCCATTGAAGCCAGCTGCCAACATTTGCTTGACACGTGCTTTCACTTGCTCTTCACTAAATGCGTGGCTTTGACCAAACTGATGTTCATATTCACAAACACCATTAATAAATACCGGTTGATTATTTAAGAAGAAACGGCCATCACCATCATTGCGTTTCACAGGCCAACTTATGGTGCGAACTCCAAAGGGTGTAGTTATTTCATCGGTTGTTTTCCCAGCCGATTTTAACATGGACGATAATTTATACAAATAAGGATTTTCAGTGCTCCAGCGAGTTGGATTAACGATTGCTTCGCTTTGACGAACAACTGTTGTTTCACCTGGTTGCAGCAACACTTCTTTGGTCAAACGAAAGACTTGCTTTCCATCTGAATTACTAAATTTATTGACCAATTCAACGGTTCTTGCTACCGAACTATAGTTTTTTATTTCCGTATCAATGTAAATGCTATCGGCTTGATTGTTGTTCCAGATATGAACACCAAAAGGTTCAATTCTGACCTCATCAGTTGCCTCTAGAGTCACCGGACGGAAAATTCCTAATGGTTGTGAGCCTTCACTAAAGCCCCATTCTGAGGAGCAACCACCACAAACCCAAGGCATATCAGCAATCATTTCCGGATGTTCAGCTTTAACAACTAAGGTGTTTAAACCATTTTTTAAAGCATCTGTTACATCCAATGTCAAGGTTGTACGTCCAACAGGATATTTACCTAAATCAACTCCATTAAGTTGAATTGTAGCATAAGTTCCTATTCCATCAAAACGAATAAAATAACGTTTACCCTCTTTTTTAGTTACTTGAAACTTCTTTTCATATATAGCAATGCCATGCAAGTTTCCATGTGTAAGTTGACGATAGCCATAATAATCGTCCCAATTATGAGGAACATTTACAGTCAAAGTATCCTTGTTTTCCTGGTCAATCAACCACGTTTTCCAATCTGAGTTAAGCTGAGTTACCTCACGTCTATTCTTCACCTCGGGTGTCGGAAAGTTTACTTTTGATTGTCCCATCGGCTTACTAGTAGCAACAGCAATACCACGTTGATCGGCATTGTTTACTGCACAATAGAAATGATAAACCACTCCATCATGTTTTACCACATAGCTTTTGTGCGCAAATAGTTCATCGTACGATTTAGAGGGAATAATAAAATCATCACCTTCCCAGTCGGTCCAATTAACCAAATCGTAGCTAGCAGCAAACGTATTAAATGCTTTATAAGAACGAGTTGGATTAAAAGCCGAGAAGTAAAACATCACATACACATCATCCATCTTTTGAATGTGGGCATCTCCAGTTATGATACCTTCAGCTTCGTGCACAAACACTGGATTTCCGGCATAGCGTTTCCATCTCTTCATATCTTTAGAAAGTGCAATACCCACACGTTCACCTTTCAGCCCAGTCTCAGGATGACGGCCACCAGCATTATAGAACATCACAAAAGGGGCACCTAGCGTTTTATCCTTATCCCAGTAAACTGTACTTTTATATTCTGTCATTTTCTCCCACCACTGTGCCTCTTTATCGTTAATACTAATAATTGGTTTATCCAATGATTGCCATTCATGAGCAGTAGTAGCCGGTTGATCTGTCCATGCCAAACCAATATTGAGTGGTGCGCGCACAGCCTCATAGCCCGTCCCCTCACCACCGATATAGGTCATCCAGTTTTTATTCTTATACTTTTGAAGTTCATAGCTTCCGCCCCACTCCATATCGGGTAAAGCAGGAAACCCACCACGCTGATTAGCATCCCAATACCCATCACGGTAAGAAAGAATATTTCCCAATGGAGTCCAATCTAAGAGATTATCACTTTCAGCAATATGGGTTTCATAACCACGTCCATCGGTACCAGTACGACCGTTATAAACCACATAAGTCATATACCACTTACCACCCTCTTTAAAAACCGTAGGACAATCTATCTTGTGATAATTATCTGTGGGAGCGATAGCCAAACCATACTTATAAGGAGTTTTAGCCTCCTCATAAATCGCTTTCATTTTATCATGCGAAACTTCGCTTTGAGCAAAACCACTCAAAGCGAAGCATAAAGAAATAATTGATATTACTTTTCTCATTATTTACAAAATCTCTATCTTTTCTTAATTTATAAAAGATGTGTTACCCTAACTAATACCTATGAAAACTATCCACTAATCAAATTTAATATTCTGTTTTGTTTTAATAGAACAACCAATCTACAGCTTCATCGGCTCCTTCAAGAGCAGCATTACGAGGAGTTACTGTATCGTTTGTAAACCCTAAAACTGAAACATAACCTTTAGGCAATAAAATAGTATGTTTACCTGCAGTAAACTGATATCCATGTACGTTAGCCAAAGGCATATCAGTCAAACGAATAGCATTTGTCAATACAGGTTCTGCTTGCCCATACTCATTTGCTGAAGCATCAATTTCAAGTCTCGGTGCTTTTGCATAGCGAATATGATCATCGCGATAGAAAGCAACAAGCATAGTCACCGGCTCACTGGTATCAAAAGAGATTTCAGTACCCTCTTTACGTTGCAACTCACCATCAAAATCAAAAGCTTGCAAGCCTACTAGTTCCGGAGCAATGGCATTTACTTTATTATTGGGGCGATTATTGAATAATACCGTGCCCTCTTTTAACGAATTAAGTTTCAAGCCACTCAATACATTAATTTTAGCTGGAGTTAAAGACTTAATAGCCTCAACTTTATCTTCTACACCACTTGCAGCCTTATCTTTCAACATAGCAATATTGTTCTTCAGATTAGCCACTTCGGCTTCGTAATGAGGCAGCATTTCTGTCCAGGTTTTATTTAATCCACCTTCACCAGAAATTGGCACACGGCGCATTCCCGTTTGCATACTATTTGCATACAAATAAGAATCTTTGGTCAAGTCAACCAATTGACGATAATGCGCTAAACTCTTTTCTAATAAAGGCACAGCAGCATCAAGCTCGTTCAAATCTTTGCCCCATTGATAGTTTAAAACGTGTTGAGCAGCCTTTACCTTATAGTTAAATACATAAGCGAATTCGCGATAACAATACATATCATTCTTCAAGCGTTCAAACTCTTTTTTATTTTTGGTTGGAGTAGCAGAAACTTGTTCAATGGCAGCAACAGCAGCATCGCCATGAGCCACGGCCTGAGCAATAATATCCAATGGCAATTCGCCTACATGAGGTTCTTTCTTCCACTCTTTCTCAACATATTCAATTAGTTTTTCACCTTCAGGGCCACAGCTTTCATAAAACCCTGGCCAAATAGTGTATTTATAAGGATTGACCAATTGACTAGCAAACATACCTAATAATAGAGTTTGTCGATTACCTTCGGTGATACCAAATCGGCGCAACAACTTAGGTGCAATTTCACCACTCTCCTCATATGCCACACGAATGTTAGCAGCATTAGCATGTGACATGCCATAATATTGTCCAAGCTGATCATCCCAATATTTCATTTCGTCATCACGATTGCGTTGGCTGTTCCAAGCATAGCGTCCCCACGTTTGATACCAAATCCAGTCACGATCTAACTGATTTTGACGAGCTCCATCAGGCAACTTATCCGCCGTGTAAGGCCAATCCCAATAAGAAGCTTGTGGATAAAGATGCAAAGCATTAGCACCATGAACACTGTGCATGGCCTTAACTGCCTTTTGTACAAAGTCGGGAGACCCCCAACGCCAAGGTTCAAGATTAGCAAGAATGTGAACATTGCTGATGTGAATACTACCCAATGAACTTAAATCAGTATGTATTTTAGCCCATGGGCCACGAGGCTCGTATGTGGTAAGTGATTCACCATTATACTTATGCATGGTATATAAGTTTTTATAGAGTGGTAAAGCAGCATCCATTACCGCCTTACAATCTGTATCGTGAGCACGAAGCAAAATGGGAGGTTCATCTGTACGTCCCAAGACCTTTAAACCATCTTTTACACCGGGAATGATGGTTTCAGTAAACCAAACCACATCATCCTCATAAGTATCCATAGCTTCACCTAGACATACCAAAAGACCCACATTAGGATATTTTTCAATAAATGCAGCTACCGACTTGCGTGTATAATCACTCAACAAAGGGGTAATAGGACGATTACGATCTTGAGTTTTTATGCCATAATGTTCAGCAAAGGGTTTACTGACCAAGATATTATAAAACATCTGAATAACAAAAATTCCTCGTTTATCAGCTTCTTCAGTCAAGAAGGAGAAAATTTCTTCATTCTTCTTAAAAGTTTCCTCATCTACTTCGAGTGCAAAAGGATAATCTTCTAATTTTACTAACGAAGCAAAAGGGTGTCCATTCCAAAGATAAACTGAATTCATGCGATTGGCAACTAGCATATCCAAATAATCAATCCATTGTTTTTTATCGTAAAACCAAGGAAACGATTCTGGTGTATAAGGATATTCATACACAGTACGCCCGGGTAAGAATTCGGTTTTCTGTACCCCAATAGCTGTTCCACGAAGTACCATTTCAGGTGCATCTTGCATATCAGTAGGAAAATTTAAGTCTTTATTGTCCTTAAGATGATCAATAAGTTCACAGCTACCATAAATAACTCCTGAAGGATCATTACCAGTCACCAACGTACGTTTGCCTTGAGTTTGTATATGAAAACCCTCCTTTTTCAAACCAGTAGTATCAGTAGCCAATGCTAAAAAAATAGAGACTTGTGTTGTGTCAATATCAGTGTTTGTAGTTTGAAGCAAAGGGTGATACCCGGCCTCAGTTAATGCTTTTTTAAGCTGTTCGCCTGCAAACTCTATACGGTTAGATGCATTTTCGGGAATAATGATATTTACCTTATTCTTTTGACATCCTGTAAGTAAAGTTGCACACAGCAGTAATGTTCCAATGATTCCTCTTCTCATGTTTGATTTAATAGTCAATTAATTATTTACTCAACTTATACAGAAGACGTGAGAAAAAGGTTTGTGTACTCAATTTTATTGCCTGAGATTATAGTGATGAAGCACTAAAGCTGTAGTTTCAAACCTTTGAAACTGTAGTTCCGAACTATTGGAAGCATAGTTTCAATCCTTTGAAAGCAAGCTGAAACATCTTGCGGTTTAAGATGGTAAAGGAGTGGACTCCTCAATTTGATACTGTTATCGGAGCTTTTAAGAATCACAATGATAGGATATTGAATTTCTTTGAGAACAGACTTACAAATACAGCAGCTGACTCTTTCAACGCAAAACTGAAATCATTTAGGGCAACATTCAGAAGGGTTGATTATGTCAGGTTCTATCTTTATAAAGAGATTTAGCGAAGAAACGCGAAGAAGCGCGCCTTAAGTAGATGATGTCAGGTTCTATTTTTAGAAAGTGATGATGTTATATGTGTAATTGTTAAACTCCTAGGAGTAATGACAGAGCCCTAAATTTTTGCTTGAACTTAAAAAAGTCCGACTATTCCGACCTAAAATAGAAAAGAGCTGTAAATGATTAATTTACAGCTCTTTTTCTTTGCACGGGAGGAGAGGCTCGAACTCCCGACACCCGGTTTTGGAGACCGGTGCTCTACCAACTGAGCTACTCCCGTGTTTGTGGCTGCAAAGGTAGAATAAAGTTTTGAATATCCAAACGTTAATGCAAATAAGTTTGCAACTATTTTAATGTTTCCCATTCGGTAGGTTTAAAACCTACAAGTACCATGGATTGGGCAATTAGTAATGGACGCTTTACTAATTTACCATTTGATGCAAGTAGCGAGATTTGCTCTTCTATACTCATTTTTGGTAGTTTTTCTTTGAGGTTCAGTTCTTTATATAGTATGCCACTTGTGTTGAAGAATTTTTTTAGTGGGTGTCCACTAAGGGCAACCCATGCTTTTAATTCTTCTGCTGTTGGGTTATTTTCGACAATTAAACGGTTGGTGAATTCGATATTATTTTCAGCTAGCCATTTTTTTGCTTTTTGGCAGGTGCTACATGCCGGATATTGTAAAAAGATAGGTTTCATAATTATAATTGGTTATATTAAAGCATTTGTAAATCTTGAAACATAATGCGGTAGAATGCTGCTTTTTTATCTAAAGCAAGTGGATAAGCTCTTGATGAAGATGGCATTCTATATAATCGCATCGGATGCTTATCGAATACGAACTCAGTAAAATCGCCTACTTTAGGTTCTTCTACTAAAAGTTGTGTGCGAATCGTATCAGTAGCTTTCTGACCTGTAGTAACTATAGCTCTACAGCTAGGCAGTTGATGTAATATTTTGGTAATATCTGTTGATTGTACTACTTCTAAAAACTTATCCGATGCATTGTCTTGTAGTCTGCGAACTGATATTGCCGTATCGAATATAGCTATTCCTTTATCAGTTAAAAAAGTAATAATACGTTCACGACAAAAACTTTTTTTATCCGGTTGAAGAAAATAATCTTTATTCTCAAAAAATAATAACCCTATTATTCTCCACATGTCATTATTTAAATTTGGATAGTAAAAATCCATAGACCATCTTTTCTTTTGTGGAGGAAAGCTTCCTAACATTAATAAGCGCGCATTGTGAGGCAAAAACGGTTCTAAGGGATGATTCTCAATTAAAGGTAGATTCATGCAAATTCATTTTGAACAAATATCGTAAATTCATTGATATATTAAAAGTGTACTATCTTAATTTAAATGAAATTGAAAATTGATAAGCCATATCTTTATGCAACTGTATTAAAGAGATTTGCTAAATATAATATATCAATATTTTCGCTTGAAGTTTTATTTATGCTCGGATACAAAAAAAGCCTCAAAATCAAAATATTATGAGGCTTTATTATTAATCGATGTAGATTATAATATTATGCTTTTGAAACTTCATTTTTCTTTTTAGGCTCTTTCTTTGCTAACATTACTACGTTGTAAACATATTCTGTCATCCACTCTTCTGAATATCCTAAACGCTCTTTGTATTGTTTTACTGCCATTGCTGTTTTATGTACATCGTCTGCTTTCCATACTGTTTTAGTACAAACATCGTGTACAGTTTTAGCAGTCATGGTGCGTAACGCTCCTTTAAATATTGAAGGTACACGAAATTTCCATTGCATTAAGTTTCCCATTAACATCATCAAGTCACTTGAAAACCCTTGATACATGAAAAGATAAGATTGAACATCATTTTGTGTGCGACAGTTCTTTTTTACAGAGTTATCAATTTCTTTAAAAAAGTTATCACTAATTCCGTAATCTTGCATCAACATCTTGCGTGCAGCTGTTTTTTCACCCATGCCAAGCTTTCCTGCTTGAGTTGGAATTTTAAATAATCGCTTAAATTGAGCAACATCAGGTACAACGCGAATATTAGTAATACCTAAGTTTACAGCGATAACCGATTGAAAATAAACTCTTGTCAATGAAACGAAATCCTCAACGTTACCAATGACTTTGGGTGACTGCTCTGAATCCTTTTTAAATAAACTAGCAAATATGCCCATATTGTTAAATTGCAAATTATAATTGAATGAATAATAACTGCAAAAATACAAATAAGTTATTATAATCAATCATATTACTACCATAAAAGAAAAAGAGTCGGGCTTATGAAAGCTCGACTCTTTGAAAATTTCTTTATTTTCTGAGAAATTATTTTTTTGAAGCGTCCAATGATGCTTTGCGGAATTCTTTCATTGCTTTTTCAATGTCTAAAGAAGCTTTACGAGCACGAGTTCCTGCAGCTTTGTTTCCGTTTTCAATTTGTGCATTTGCATCCTTGTCGAATTCTGCTACCATTGCAGTAATTTTTTCTACTAATTCTTTCATGACCTTTATTGTTAATTCGTTAATAATGATGGGCAAAAATACATTCTTTCCCGAAATAAACACATAAAAACGATTCTTTTTTTGAAAAAAAACGGTGAAATATCCCTTAGCAAAGGCTTTTACACCATTTTTATCTACTTTTGTAGTTATGAAATCATTAACAAGTCCTAATTTTATATTTGCTTTAATTGCTGAAGGTGAACATCAGCAGCAAGATTTTAAATTTGAGATATCTAATGCTCGTAAAATAGCTAAAACCTTATCAGCATTTTCTAATACTGATGGTGGTAGATTACTCATAGGAGTAAAGGATAATGGTAGAATTGCGGGAGTTCGATCTGATGAAGAAATTTATATGATTGAAGCTGCTGCACAACTTTATTGTATTCCTACAATAGAATACTCAACACAAACTTATATAATAGAAGGTCGCACTGTACTGATTGTTCAAATAAACAAAAGTAAGCACAAACCGGTTTATGCTAAAGATGAAACAGGTAAACCTTTGGCATATATTCGAGTGAAAGATGAGAATATTTTGGCTACACCGGTGCATCTACGTGTTTGGCAACAAGAGATGAGTATGGATGGACAGTTGATGAAGTTTACCGAAAAAGAACAATTGCTTTTGAACTTACTACAAACCGACTCATTGATTTCTCTCAATCGCTATAGTCGCAAAGCTGGTATTTCTAGAAGAACTGCAGAACATTTGTTGGCTAAATTTATTCGTTATGATATTGTAGAGTTTATCTTCGAAAATCATAAATTTTATTTTAAACTGAAATAATGTCTTATACCTTTATGGCTGAACTATATCAATGGATTGATGTAACAAATGAAGTGCTTTGGACTTATGTTCTAATTGCGATGCTTTTAGGGTGTGCCATTTGGTTTACATTGAAAACTCATTTCGTACAATTTCGGATGATAAAAGAAATGTTTTTGCTTTTAGGTGATTCAGGTAATAAACATGAAAAACACGAAAAACACATTTCTTCATTTCAAGCATTCGCCGTTTCGTTGGCAAGTCGTGTTGGAACTGGTAATTTAGCCGGTGTAGCAACTGCCATAGCAATAGGTGGACCGGGTGCAGTATTTTGGATGTGGATTATTGCTTTACTAGGCGCATCTAGCGCTTTTGTTGAGTCTACTTTGGCTCAATTATACAAAGAAAAAGGTAAGGATTCCTTTATCGGAGGTCCCGCTTATTACATGAAAAAGGGGCTGAAAAAGCCTTGGATGGGAGCTACATTTGCTATTCTTATTGCGATAACATTTGGTTTTGCTTTCAACTCGGTTCAAAGCAATACTATCTGTGCAGCTATTGAACATGCATTTGGCTTTGATCATTTGAAAATGGGTATTTTGCTTACTATAATGTCTTTACTTGTTATTTTTGGGGGGATTCAGCGAATAGCCAAAGTAAGTAGTATTATCGTTCCTATAATGGCTTTAGGTTATATTATATTAGCATTAATTATTGTCGCTTGCAATATCTCATTACTTCCAGGTATTATTGAACTGATTGTGACACATGCTTTCGGGTATGGACAAGTGATAGGTGGTGGGGTTGGAGCTGCATTGATGCAAGGTATTAAGCGCGGATTGTTTAGCAATGAGGCTGGTATGGGCTCAGCTCCTAATGTAGCGGCTACTGCTTCGGTATCACATCCTGTAAAACAAGGGTTGATTCAAGCATTAGGTGTGTTTACTGATACTCTTATAATATGTACCTGCACAGCTTTTATAATTCTTTTTAGTGGTGCACCTCTTGATGGTAGTTTAAAAGGAGTACAGTTAACCCAGCAAGCTCTGACTAATGAAATCGGATCGATAGGAGGTGTTTTTATAGCTATAGCTTTATTCTTTTTTGCTTTTAGTAGCATTATTGGAAACTACTATTATGGTGAAGCTAATATCCGATATATAACAAACCGGAGATGGATGATTATAACTTATCGTGTTTTGGTAGGTGGCATGGTGATGTTTGGTGCACTTACTACGCTAGAACTTGCGTGGGGAGTTGCCGACATTGCAATGGCTCTGATGACTATATGTAATTTAATAGCTATTGTTGGTTTAGGTCAATATGCTTTTAGGTTATTAAAAGATTACCGAAAACAGAAAGCAGAAGGTATTAAAAGTCCTGTTTTTGTGAAAGAAAAAATGAAAGATATTGAGGAGGATATAGGGTGTTGGTAACTTCTTTTTCAACTTATCATTTGGATAACAATGTAGTGAGTATTACTTTTGTAGAAAATCCCTAGTCTTTTAGATTTAAGTAAATAAATATATGTCACAAGTTAAGAAGTTTATCTCTCCCGGTGCTTGGTTTTCGATGGAGTATCCATCTGATTGGAGTGAGTTTGAAGATAGTGAAGGTACATTCCTTTTTTACAATCCAGATGTTTGGAATGGTAACTTTCGGATTTCTGCTTATCGTGATGATTCAAATAGTCGTTATGGTAAAGATGCAGTTGTAACAGAGTTAAAAGAAAACTCATCAGCTCGACAGGTTAAAATCGGCGATTATACTTGTGCATATAGCAAAGAGATGTTTCAAGAGGAAAATGAGTATTTTGTTACTCATTGGTGGATTGTTGGTGTTGATAATTTGGCATTTGAATGCTCTTTTACTGTTCATAAAGGTCAATCTCCTACCGTAGCCGAAACAATTATTGCATCTCTTCGGGCACGTAGTGTAGAAGTGAAATATCCTGCAGAGATTATTCCAATTAGACTTTCTGAAATCTTTTTAATAAACGAATCATTTGACTGGGTGGCCAATATTATTAAAAAAGAGTGGTCTAAACCTTTTCAAGGTGCCGAAGAGGATTTACCTAGCTTGCAACTTTTGGTAGATAGCGGTTTGATTGGAAAGAAAAAGAGAGATGAATGGCTTGCTGTCGGAATTACACTTTGTTCTATTTTGGCTAGCGAGATTGAAGAAGTGCAGTGGATGACATTGATTGATGGAAATCGTGAAGTACCGGTTCTGGTTTATGGTAATGATAAAGTTATTGATCCCATGAAATTGGTATGGAGCAAGATTAAAGTCGGTCAACCTTGCAATATCGAGTCTTCTTATCAAGAAGCACTCAACTTTGATAAATAATAAATTATGATTCCATACTTACAAGTAGATAATTTAACCAAATCGTTTGGCGATTTAGTTTTATTCGAAAATATATCTTTCGGCATTGCCGAAGGCGAACGTATTGGTTTAATTGCCAAAAATGGTAGTGGTAAAACTACACTACTTAATATAATAGCCGGTAAAGAGGGATATGACGAAGGGGCAGTTGTTTTTCGTCGCGACCTTAAAGTGGGTTATTTAGAACAAGATCCTCAGTATCCTAAAGAGTTAACAGTACTTGAAGCATGCTTTCATCACGGAAACAATGTGGTAGAGCTAATCAAAGAGTATGAACGATGTATGGAAACCGAAGGACACCCTGGTTTAGAAGATTTATTGGCTCGAATGGATCATGAGAAAGCATGGGATTATGAACAAAAAGCTAAGCAAATTCTTTCTCAACTCAAAATTCATAATTTTGATCAGAGGGTGAGTCAACTGTCAGGGGGGCAGCTCAAACGTGTGGCTTTAGCTAACACTTTAATAACCGAACCCGATTTGTTGATTTTAGACGAGCCTACAAACCATTTGGATCTTGATATGACAGAGTGGTTAGAAGATTATCTTCGTCGTACCAATTGTAGCTTGTTGATGGTTACCCATGACCGTTACTTTTTAGATCGTGTTTGCAATGAAATTATAGAAATAGATAATACTCAGTTATATCAATACAAAGGGAACTATAGCTATTATTTAGAGAAGCGCCAAGAGCGGATTGACTCTAAAAATGTTGAGGTCGAACGAGCAAACAATTTGTATCGTACCGAATTAGATTGGATGCGTCGTATGCCACAAGCTAGAGGACATAAAGCTCGTTATCGTCAAGATGCATTTTATGAACTTGAAAAAGTAGCTAAACAACGTTTTAATAATGATAATGTAAAGCTTGAAATCAAAGCCTCTTATATTGGTAGTAAGATTTTTGAAGCTGATCATCTTTATAAACGATTTGGCGATCTTAAAATTCTCGAAGACTTTTCATATATTTTCTCGCGTTATGAAAAAATGGGTATTGTTGGAAATAATGGTACCGGAAAATCTACTTTTATCAAAATATTGATGGGGCAAGTTTCTCCCGATAGTGGTACCATTGATATTGGTGAAACTGTACGTTTTGGGTATTATTCGCAAGATGGATTGAAGTTTGATGAACAAATGAAGGTGATTGATGTAGTTCAAGATATTGCTGAGGTTATAGAACTTGGAAATGGCAAAAAACTTACGGCATCACAATTTTTACAACATTTTCTTTTTACTCCAGAGACTCAACATAGTTATGTGTATAAATTGAGTGGTGGGGAGCGTCGTCGCTTGTACCTATGTACCATTCTGATGCGAAATCCAAACTTTTTGGTTCTCGATGAGCCTACTAACGATTTGGATATTGTTACACTAAATGTGCTCGAAGAATATCTTCAGAATTTTAAAGGATGTGCCATTATCGTATCCCATGACCGCTACTTTATGGATAAAGTTGTTGATCATCTTCTTGTGTTTAATGGTCAAGCAGATATACGTGACTTTCCTGGTAATTATAGTGATTATAGAGACTGGAAAGACGCTAAAGAACAACAAGAAAAAGAAACTGTTAAACCTCAAGAAGAAAAGACATCTCGTGTTCGTTTAAATGACAAGCGTAAGATGAGCTTTAAAGAAAAACGAGAATATGAGCAGTTAGAGCAAGAGATTGCTGATCTTGAACAAGAAAAAAAATCAATAGAAGATTTGCTTTGTAGTGGGACTTTGTCAGTTGATGAATTGACAGAAAAGTCCAAAAGGCTTCCTATAATAAACGATTTGGTAGATGAGAAAACAATGCGTTGGCTTGAATTAAGTGAGATTGAATCATGAATTTGACGAATTATCATAGCCATTGTTTATATTGTGATGGTAAAGCCGATATGGATACATTTATACGATTTGCAATATCTTCTGGCTTTACCTCTTATGGTTTCTCTTCACATGCACCCTTGCCATTCAATACTCCATGGACAATGGAGTGGGATCAAATAGATAATTACTTTGCTGAGTTTCGTCAAGTTAAAGATAAATATCAAGGACAAATAGAGTGCTATATTGGTTTAGAGATTGATTATTTAAATGAAAAGAGTAATCCCGCATCGGCTATTTTTCAATCTCTTCCATTAGATTATCGCATAGGGTCAGTTCATTTGCTCTCTAATGATAAAAATGAATTGATTGATGTTGATGTAGCGCCTGCCGCTTTTATTGATATTGTTACGGAGCATTTCAATGGTAATTTAGTAGAAATGATTCATCAATATTATGAACGACAGTTTCGCATGATAGAGCTTGGAGGATTTGATATTATAGGGCATGCAGATAAAATGCTTTATAATTCACTTCTTTATCGTTCTACTTTATTAGACGAACCATGGTGTCGAGATCTTGTATATGATTATTTTTCAACAATAGCTAAATGTGGCTATATAGTAGAAGTCAATACAAAATCGTATGAGAGTAATAAAATTTTTTATCCCAACCAGAAATACTTTTCGTTAATAAGAGATTTAGGGGTGAGGGTTATGGTGAATAGTGATTCTCACTCTCCCGAAAAAATTAATAGTGGTCGATTGACGGCTTTAGAACTACTACGTAGTGTAGGGTTTACAACTGTAGTAGAACGTTATAATAACGAGTGGCAGGATGTTAAAATCAGTCTGCTATAAACGCAATTATAGTTTCTTACTATGGCTCATTGCAAATTGAGCAAACAAGTGAGGAAGGGCTCCCTCTTGACCCTGTCGTTGCACAAAGCAGAAATCACGATTCATAGTCATACCCTTTATTTCTATTACTCTAAAGGTGCCGGCTGCCAATTCTTTTGATATTGAACGTACAGAAACCATCCCAATGCAGTCTGTATGTTCTAGAAAAAGCTTTATACTTTCTGTGCTTCCCAAATACATCAATACGTTTAAAGAAGATAATTTGATGTGGTGCTCTAACAAAGAACGTTCAATCACATCTAACGTTCCTGAACCGCGTTCACGCATCACTAATGGTAACTCTATTAGTTCTTGAGGTGTTATTTCGTCAGGAATTAATAATTTACTTTGAGTACTGATGATTGCTACAATTTCATCTTTTAAGAATGTAGTATACTTTAAGTTT
>DKPL01000054.1:684-7993 GCA_002471185.1 Bacteroides sp. UBA7335 | reverse complement strand
CTTAAGTTTGGTAATCTAAAGATTCCCTCTACTAGTCCTAAGTCAATTCTGTTTTCTTGTAATGCAGTTTCGATAGCACGTGAGTTTCCATTCAATACCGAAAGATTTACTTGCGGAAACTTTCTAACAAAATTTCCCAAGAATAAGGGTAGAATATACTGTGAAATGGTAGTGCTAGCTCCTAATCTAAGTTCTCCTGTGTATTCTCCATTCAGCAGATGCATTTCATATTGCAGTTGTTTGTAAGCATCGAGTATCCGTTCGCTATGTTCTAATAGCAATTTGCCTGCTTCAGTTAGTGATATCTTATTCCCTTGTCTATCAAATAGGCGAATTTGATAGTAAGCTTCCAGCTCTTGTATATGTTTAGATATAGCAGGTTGACTAACAAACAACTCTTGAGATGCTTTAGTGAAACTCAGATTCTTAGCTACACTTTGAAAAACTTTTAAGCGAAAATCAGACATAACAATTGCAAAACTTTTATTTGTAAATGGAAATACTCAAAGCACCTTGCTAAGATTCTGGCTGAACCGAGCTTAGTAAGGGCTTTGCTATAATTTTTTAAATCTCATCTTCTTTAATGCCTAGTGCTTGCATGATTGGAAATACTAATAACTCCCAATGGTATGAAATTTGGTCTGTCGATTCATCCATTCTATATTGAAGTATTTTTTTGTTGGTAACTCCGTTGAGTAAATTCATTACTTTACTGTCATACTCTTTATCGGCTCCAATAATGATGATACGTTTCACATCTGCCGAATCAATGGTGATATTTAAAAGATCTAAAATCAGTTCTTGGCGTGATACCATATTCTCGCAAGGTACTCCTGCAAACATAAATTCCCCTAAATCGCCCGCAAATGCCATACCATCTAGCTCATTGCGTATATCTGATGGTTGACAATTGAATAGGCTTGTAGATTGATTGTCAAATGCCAATAATACTTGTGTTTCATTCTTTTCGATAGAGTAATTTGCATCCATTGCTGCATACTCCATTAATAAAGCGAAATCAATGACTTGTAGACTACGATTTAATTTATGCTCAAAATACTTTTTAATATCAGCTATCATGAAGTTTAAATAGGCTACATCTATTAAAATTACATTTGCCGGTAGTTTGAGGTTTTGTTCATTCATCATAAACGTTAATAGTTAATGGTTATTGGGTTGATAAAGATACAATAAAGCTTTTTAGATTTAAATAGTTCAGTGCAACAATTTTAGTTCAATATGCTATAATTGAATTGATGATGCATCGATATTTTACAAATAAATAGTGACTATTTGACAAATTATTAACTTAAAAAGCTGAAAAATAGGCAGATTTCTACTATTGGCAAATCTTTTGTACCCCTTTATGCGTTATTTAAGATATGAAATTTGAAGGAGGCATTAATATATGAATTTTAACAATTTTACAATTAAATCACAGGAGGCTGTTCAAGAAGCCATTAATATGGTGAGTGCGAATGGTCAACAAGCTATTGAGCCTGTTCATTTGATGGCTGGCTTAATGAAAGTTGGTGAGAATGTTACCAATTTTATCTTTCAGAAACTTGGGGTTAATGGCCAACAAATAACGTTGGTGCTTCAAAAGCAGATTGAGTCATTGCCTAAAGTTTCAGGTGGTGAACCTTATTTGAGTCGTGAAGCTAACGAAGTCTTGCAAAAGGCTAATCAGTATTCTAAAGAAATGGGCGATGAATTTGTTTCTTTAGAAGCAATCTTTTTGGCTTTAGTTCATGTCAAAAGCACTGCATCTACCATATTAAAAGATGCTGGTGTCAACGAAAGGGAGCTTAGAGCCGCCATAGCCGATTTGCGAAAAGGTGAAAAAGTAACTTCGCAATCTAGTGAAGATACTTACCAATCACTTGAAAAATATGCTATCAATTTAAATGAGGCTGCACGAACCGGAAAACTAGATCCTGTTATCGGTCGTGATGATGAGATTCGTCGCGTATTACAAATTTTAAGTCGTCGTACCAAGAATAATCCAATTTTAATTGGTGAGCCTGGTACGGGTAAAACTGCGATTGTAGAGGGATTGGCTCATCGTATTTTGCGCGGTGATGTACCCGAAAACTTGAAAAACAAGACTATTTACTCACTTGATATGGGTGCATTGGTTGCCGGTGCTAAGTTCAAGGGTGAGTTTGAAGAACGCTTGAAATCGGTTGTCAATGAGGTTATGAAGTCTGAAGGTGATATCATTCTTTTTATTGATGAAATACATACGTTGGTTGGCGCCGGAAAAGGTGAGGGAGCTATGGATGCTGCCAATATTTTAAAGCCTGCATTGGCTCGTGGTGAGCTTCGCTCTATTGGTGCTACTACTCTTGATGAGTATCAAAAATACTTCGAGAAGGATAAAGCTCTTGAACGTCGTTTTCAGATTGTACAAGTTGATGAACCCGATACATTGAGTACAATATCTATTCTTCGTGGTTTGAAAGAACGTTATGAAAATCACCATCATGTTCGCATCAAAGACGATGCTATTATTGCTGCGGTAGAGTTGAGTAGTCGTTATATTACCGATCGATTCTTGCCCGATAAAGCCATTGACTTGATGGATGAGGCTGCTTCTAAGTTGCGTATGGAAGTTGATTCGCTCCCCGAAGAGTTAGACGAAATATCTCGTCGAATTCGTCAATTGGAGATTGAGCGCGAAGCTATCAAACGTGAAAAAGATAAGCCAAAGATGGATACCATCAGCAAAGAGTTGGCCGATTTGAAAGATCAAGAAAAATCGTTGAAAGCTAAATGGCAGAGTGAGAAAACATTGATGGATAAAATTCAAGAGAATAAAGTCCAAATAGAAAATATGAAGTTTGAGGCTGATAAAGCCGAGCGCGAAGGTGACTATGGTAAAGTTGCCGAGATACGTTATGGCAAATTGGAAGCTTTGGCTAAAGAGATAGAAGACATTCAAACCGAACTTCGTTTGATGCAAGGCGATAAAGCCATGATAAAAGAAGAGGTCGATGCAGAAGATATTGCCGATGTTGTTTCGCGTTGGACAGGTATTCCTGTAAATAAGATGTTGCAAAGCGAAAAAGACAAATTGCTTCATCTAGAAGAAGAGTTGCATCAACGTGTTATTGGTCAAGACGAAGCTATTGCTGCTGTTTCAGATGCCGTTCGTCGCAGTCGTGCCGGGTTGCAAGATCCTCGTCGTCCTATTGGTTCGTTCATCTTTTTGGGTACTACCGGAGTTGGAAAAACTGAGTTAGCCAAAGCTTTGGCTGAGTTCTTATTTGACGATGACTCTATGATGACTCGTATAGACATGAGCGAATATCAAGAGAAGCACAGTGTATCGCGTTTGGTTGGAGCGCCTCCCGGATATGTAGGCTATGATGAAGGTGGACAGTTAACCGAAGCTATTCGTCGCAAGCCTTACTCAGTGGTATTGTTTGATGAGATTGAGAAGGCACATCCTGATGTGTTTAATATCTTATTGCAAGTGCTCGATGATGGCCGTTTGACCGACAATAAGGGTAGGGTGGTAAACTTCAAGAACACTATTATTATCATGACTTCGAATATGGGAAGTTCCTATATTCAGTCACAAATGGAAAAACTTCATGGCGATAACAATGAGCAAGTGGTAGAAGAAACCAAGCAAGAGGTTATGAATATGTTGAAGAAAACCATTCGTCCCGAATTCTTGAATCGTATTGACGAAACTATCATGTTCTTGCCGCTCAACGAAAAAGAGATTAAAGAGATTGTACTGCTACAGATCAAGTCGGTTCAAAAAATGTTAGCTGGTAATGGTGTCGATTTGCAGCTTACTGATGAGGCTATAGATTTTATTTCTAAAGCCGGTTTTGATCCAGAGTTTGGAGCTCGACCTGTAAAAAGAGCTATTCAACGCTACTTGCTAAATAATTTATCTAAAAGATTATTAGCCCAGGAAGTTGATCGAACTAAGCCTATTATAGTGAAAACTAATGGAACTGAGTTGACTTTTAGTAACTAGTAAAATAACAGAGAGGGGAATAGATGATGTCATTTATTCCCTTTTTTATGATACTATCTATTTATAGCAAACTAAAAAGCGCCCTTAAACAGAGTTTAAATGCTGTTTAAGGGCGCTTTAATTTTATTCTTTCACGAATAAAGAATATATCGTTTTAATCCAGTTAATATGAGGGTCTTATTTGATAAAGTTTCCGTCTTGATCCATTTTGATCGTAACTTCTTTATCATTTAATTCTAAGTCGATTACATAGAACACTCCGTTAGGAGTTTCAGTGTATTCAACATCATCAATTTCCCAAGCGCTGTATTCTGATGCTGCAATAGCTTCTTTAATAGCTGCTGGAAGTAAACCTTCTTCTATTTCCCATGAAGTAGCTAACCATTCGTATGATGAATCAAACAATATCTCTTTGCAAACATTGTCTTGAATGATTTCAACTTCAAGAATCTTGTTTTCAATTTCTGTCTCTACAATTCTAGAGTTAGGATAGTTTTTGTTGATAAACGAAGTTACCTCTTCTGGCAATTCAATTGGCAAATAGTCTTCTGGGTTATCTTCTGAATCGGGAACTGCTTTAATCAAGATACCATCCTCAGAGTAGTATAAATCAATCTCTTCCTCATTGCGTGTTGTTTTGTTTTCTACTTCAATCACGTAAATCGTTTCTTGATTTAATCTTTCAAGCATATCAACATCATCTTTAGTCCATGATGCATAGATGCTTTGTTCGAAAGCAGTCTTCACAGCAGCAGGCAGTTTTTCATATGGAATATCCGTTTCGGTCATATACCATTTTCCGTCTGGAGTAAACCAAGCATCATTGGTGGTTGAACCATTTAAGAAGCTAGCTACTTGATATTTGTTGCTCACTGAACGCCAAGCCACATTTTGAGCATCAGGATATTTTTGATTAAATGCACTCTCGGCTTGAGGAGAAACTGGAGACTTTGCGTCATCATCATTACTACAGCTTTGTATGCAAAGTGTGCATAGTGCTGCGATAAAAAGCGATAAATAATTTCTAAATTTCATAATTCGGTTTGTTTAAGTTTAAATAAATTATTGGATTAGGTTAAAATGTAAATCAAAATTTAGGTTCTCACCATCCGAAAGTTTTAAGTAATACCTCTCTTTTGTACGTTCAATCAAGATTACCTGTAACTCTTTGTGACGGTGTTTTAAATATTCTTGTATGCCCGATGGAATAACGCTCATAGGCACATGAGTATAGCTACAATTTATAGTTTTCCATTGTCCATGTTTGTCAAACTCTAGTTTACTTCCATCTGTGAATACAATGTTATAAATAGTCTCTAACCATTCTGTTTCTTGTTTAGCAATGGCTATTTGGCATTGAGCAAAGTGTGTGTTAATAAAAGTCTGAGTTTCAACTGGTGTTTGGCTCAGTTTTATTAACTTATACTCATGTCCTTCTGCCCTGATAGCTATCATGAGAATTATAGCAAATACAATCCATTCACGTTTCATGTCGATAAAACTTGTATTATTATCGAGTACAAAGATGAAGTGCAAAACTGAAAAGAAACTGAAACTTGCCCATTTCTGCGAAAATATTTATTTGTGACGTATGGCAAAACAGTGCTCTCCATTTTCGTAGTAGTAGTACACTCGCACTGGTTGCACTCTCGATATGGAGTCTACAATTGATAAGCCAAGCCCCATCGAACCTTCTTTTTTCCCTCCTTGATAAAAACGGGTAAATATAAGTTTTGTATCTAGCGGAGCATTAAGGCCTGTGTTTTTGTAGATAATGTATTGAGGCGAAGTTATGATGGTGATAAATCCGTAGGGATGATTATGCACATATGCATTTTTAAGCAAGTTGGTCAGCAGAATAATAGCCAATGACTCGTTCATGTTGATTATAAATTCTCCTCTATCTTCAATCTCCAATGTAATGTTGAGGTGTGCGAATACATCTTTAAAATCACTAACGTACTTTTTTAACAAAACATTCATATTTACTTTCTCTATTTGCGAGAACTGCTTATTGTCTATTTTAGATAATAAAAGTAGCGTGCGGGTTAGTTTGCTTAGGTACTCTAAGGTTTGATGAGTCTTGGACAGTTCTTCAAGTTGTACTTCCGATAAGTTTTCGTCTTCCATAAGCATTTCGAGTCTGTTCTGACAGATTGCCAGTGGAGTTTGCATTTCATGCGAAGCATTTCCTATAAACTGTTTTTGTTGTTCATATATTTGCTCACTTCTTTCCATGTTTCTGATAGCTGCCTCGTTTAGCTTTCTAAACTCGGTGATAGAAGTATCATTTTTTAACGCTACATTCTTCTTCCCGATTCTATATCTATCTAACCATTTCAATAAAATGTATAAAGGCTTCATGTTGCGCTGAAATACCCATGCATTGATAAAGGTGATAACTAAAAATAGAAGTATATATAAAAGAATGGCCCAATCACGGATTGCAGCCTCTAAATCATCTTTTTCGATGCTTGGAGTAGTCACAACTAGTTCATAAAACTTGCCTTCGCGATTATTGAAAATGGTAGTAAGAATACGTGCCGGTTCATAGTTGCCTTTTTCTTCTACATAAACCAGCGAGTCCTTAAAGTGTATGCCGGGATTGTGTAGTGCATACTCGTTAGAAACTTCGGTGAGGAAGTATTGATTGTTTGAACCACTATTTTTCGAAGGTAGCTCTTTACCGGCAAGAGTTCTAATGATAATTAGCTCCGAATAATGTTCGAGTGAATCGTCCATTTCATCATTCAGCTCATCTATGATTGCTACATAGAAGAATATGCCCCATACTGTTAGTATGATTGTTAAAGCTACTGATAAACGAATAATGACTCTATATATTAGCTTCATAGATTTATATTAGGTACAACTTATATCCGATGCCGTATACTGCCTTAATTTCTATGTTTGCATTAGCAGCCTTTAGTTTTTTTCGGAGGTTTTTAATTTGTGCATAGATAAAGTCAAAGTTATCTACTTGGTCGATATGATCTCCCCAGACTGATTCAGCCAGTGTGTTTTTATTGATTAAGCGTTCGGGACGAATGATTAAATAAAACAAAATATCAAATTCTTTTCTATTTAAGTCAATTGGGTTGTTGTTTACAAATACTTGATACTGGTCTGGGTTTACTTTGACGTTGCCTTTTACAATATAGTTTTCGCCATCATTCTGCTTACGTCGAATTACACTTTTGATGCGTGCTATCAATTCTGCAAGATGAAAAGGTTTCGGTAGATAATCGTCAGCACCTAGTTCTAGCCCTGTTACTTTATCGTCAATAGAGTCTTTTGCTGATATGATAATAA
>DKPL01000054.1:0-491 GCA_002471185.1 Bacteroides sp. UBA7335 | reverse complement strand
TGTGATATGATAATAACGCTTTCTGTCTTTTTAAGACTTTTTATTTGTCTTAAGAGGTCTAAGCCATTTCCATCGGGGAGCATGATATCAAGTAATATACAGTCGTAATCATAGTCTTCAATTTTTCGTAAGGCTGATTTGTAGTTCGTTACTACTTCAACTACAAATCGTTCTTTTTCTAAATAGCGTTTAATTAAATCACATAATGATATTTCATCTTCTACTATTAGAATCTTCATAATTAAGTGTTTAGTCTATTGTTTTATGCAAATAAACAAACCATTTCTGAAATAAAACTGAAATATAAAGTTATTTAATTAATTTCATGTTAAATTATTGATTCTTGCACAATAGCGAGCTCTTTTTGCTTGAATATGATGTCGTTGCTAGATTATTGATAAGATGTTGCGTGGATGTGCAGAAAGAAGAAGTTGGGGGAAAATAAAAAAGGAGAATATTTCTATTCTCCTTTTTGAGCCTCTTGTCGGATT
>DKPL01000095.1 GCA_002471185.1 Bacteroides sp. UBA7335 | reverse complement strand
TTCACCTCTCGCCAATTCATATAGACGATTCCAGTTACCAACCATCCCTAAATTAGTAGTATTCTTATAATAACTAATACGGGAATCAGAGTAAGACGAAAGTAATAAATCTGTTTCATCATCTCTTTCTGGGTTATTATCGACAACCAGAATATCGTAATCGATATCACAGACCTGATTTATGGCACTATCAATAGCCTCTTTCAATAAAGACGCCCTTTTATAGGTAGGTATGGCAATTGTAACTAAAGGATTTCTAACAAGAGATTCTTTTATTAATATTGACTTCATATATAGCTTTGTTACACTATTAAGATTGATACTTAAATTTAATGGTATTACAGATTTTAGCAAATAATTGTCTAAATCCTAAGTTATAAAATTTAAAAAAAGAAATATCAAAACTCCTACATNNAGAAACTTGCCGTTAACATTATTATTTTTAGATAGTATTGTTAATCCATCTGCATCTATTATTATAGGTTTTTCATATGCTAACATTAACTCTTTTAAAAGATGCTCATTTTTTTGAGTTACACCAAATCCACTTCCTATAACTATTGATGAAAAATGTTCTAAATTTTCTAAGATATTTGTTTCATCTAAATTAATTAGCATCACTTCATTTAGTTTTATAGAAAAGATATTAAATGTATCTCGATAACTTCCTAAAGATGTAAGCCCAGAACCAGATTTTACAGCACCCATACTTGAAAAAAAACCTGCTCCTACATACCACATATGGCCATTTCCAATTAGAATATGCCAATTGCACTAACATTTGCACTAATACTAACCCTAGTATTCCCATTTTAGTAAATTTAAGAATTACAATGCTACCAATAATTATAAAAATCCCTGATAATAAAGAAGATTCCACAAAAGGGATTTTGTTTTCAGTAACAATAAATGTCGCAAAATTAGAATGATTATTCTCTAGAAATATCATTATAGAATAAATCAAAAGGATGCTTACAGATGGCAAAGCTACTGATGACCCTATTATTTTCAATAAAATTGGACCTAATAAAATTAATCCAATACTCGCAGCAAGAAACATAACCGCATATACTGCCATGGTATATGAGAATTTATTTATCAACAAATCAATGTTGTTTTCCACTCTCAAAGAAGCAAACAAAGGTTCATGGCTTTTAAAAAAAATAATTGAAACTGTAGTTATTAATGCAAACAACTGAATCATTAAACCATATTCAGCAATGTCTGTTAATGAAAGATACAAACCACCAATAAACAGACTGAATTTATTTATAGCATAGCTCCCTAAGAATACTAAGCCTAGCTTTTTAGAATTATACCAAATGATACCAAACAACTCTTTCTTCTCTGACTTTGATATAACATGTTTAGAGATTTCATTATTCAACTCAAGAGTATAGAAATATCGGTAAGAAAGGTAACGATTAATAAATGGAGATATAAGATTAGCTATCGTAACACCCAATAACCCTAGACCTAGTATAAGAAGTAATACAGTCAAAAGTATATAAGCTATTTTGGAAACTAAAAGTGCATATTTTGACTCCTTTATTAAACCTTTTCCTAATAACAAGGAAGAGTAATAAGAATAATAGATGTTAAAGAAAGTCGATACAGAGTAAGTTATCCATATTAATAAGGAATGTTCGATATTTGAAAAACCATTAGTAATGCTATATATACACCACGTCCCAAAACTTAACATAAACAGCAACACAATTAATGATATATTTCTATATACCATTTTTGCTACTGCAATCATATTGGCTAGTAAGTGATAATCAACTTCTTTAGTTTCTGCAATTTCTACACCTTCTTTTTTAAGTGATTTGGCACCACTAAAAACATAAGTGATATTACGGCCGAATTGTGGAGCAAAACCAAAATCAAAAAGAGCGGCTAACGTACCAATTGTCATCATTAGATAATTCATACCTATTTCTTCCGAAGATAACATTCGAAGTATTAAAGGTAATACTATAAGACCAGATGCTATTGAAAAAAACTGTGCTATGTAACTCCAAATAATATCTTTTTTAGTAATATTTATATTAGGCATGTTCTAAATAAATTCTTCAAGATTACAACAAGGTCTCCAACCTTTTTCTAACAATGGTGCAATGGGAGCTACAGCATACATTACATCTCTTTCCCTATATTCAATGCCCCCCCAATTTATATTACATTTTCTATTATACTTATTTTCTAACATCATTGATAACTGTTTAATTGATGTCCCCTTACCAGTACCTAAATGGTAATCTATACGAGAATCTAATATAAAACGATTTATATTAGACAGAACATATTCAACAAAAGACAGAACATCGTTTATATGAATAAAATCTAATATTTGTTCACCTTTAGTTAGTTTTATAGGTTGTTCTGCATCAAAAGAATGAATTAACAAATCGATTATCTTCTTTTGTTTGTATTCACCACCATATATTGTGTATGGAATCACATGAATATATTTCCAAGAACATAGGTCCGCATAATAGGCTAATAATTGCTTAAATGCTGTTTTGGTAGTCGAATATAGATATGCATTATCGACATCCATTGGACCTAATCTATACTCTGCAAATGTGCCAAAATTCATAAAGAATTTTACTTGTTTATTTTCTTTTAGATAACTGAGTAGTTGAGAACCAAAAATAATATTACTTTCTAGCAACTTTGCAGATGTATCTCTGTCATTCGCACTTGATAAATACGAAGCTAGATGAATCACAATATCACAATCAATATTCGAAAGACCTGCCATTCTATCCAATGATAAATAGACTATTTTATTTGAATTGAAAAAAGATGCAGACCTAGTAACATCACGAACAAGGCAATAGATATTAAGACCTTTTTGCGCTAATAAGGATTTAACTAAATGTTGTCCAACAAATCCAGTGGCTCCTGTTATTAAAATATTCATTAGAAAGGTGATTCAAATTTATCAAACTTAATAAAACTATTATCTCTATCTGAAACTATAGGAATATCTATCCCCCAATTAAGCCCAAATGAGTTATATAAAATACCACAATCATTATCTTTAGAATAACAAGAAGTTTGTGCATAGTTTACAATAGTATCTTCTTGTAATGAAAGAAAACCATGCGCCATGCCCTTAGGTATATAAAGATATTTTGCATCTTTTTCATTTAACTTTATAGAGAAATATTGTCCATAAGTCGGTTGTTCTTTTCTTAGATCTAATACAACGTCAAGAATCTTACCACAGCTAACATAAACTAATTTGTGGTGATCATGAGGAGGAGTTTGAAAATGCATTCCTCTAATTACATTCTTTTTTGATATTGAATAGTAAAACTCTTTAAAGTTAGAGTCAAGTTCATTAGCTTCGAAGAAGTCAAAGTTGAATAGCTTTTGAAAGCTCCCTCTATTATCTTCAAAGTTATTTGTTTCTAGAACATACAAACCTTCAAATTTTGTTTTTAATAAATTCATGGATTTACAAATTTTATTATCTGATTTATACAAAGTTCATAAACATTCATCGTTTGATACTTATTATACCAATCTACAGTCAAAGCAATAGTCTGATCAATATTCATTCGTGGTTCCCAACCTAGCTGAAATTTAGCTTTACTGATGTCAAGCATCAATAGCTTAGCCTCATGCAATGCATTAGGGTCTGACAAATCATTCAATTGACCTGAACCGTAGTTAGCGATTACTTTCTCTGCTACTTCCCAAACTGTGGTGATGGATTCGGCACGTGGCCCAAAGTTCCAACCTTCGCAATATTTAGTGGGTTCATCCCACATTTTCTGCGCCAAAAGCATATAGGCACTTAGCGGTTCCAATACATGCTGCCAAGGGCGCACTGCTTTTGGACTGCGAATATCAATGGATTGTCCGGCTTCTAAAGCTTTTATACAATCAGGAATAATACGATCCAGTGCCCAATCACCTCCACCGATTACATTACCAGCTCTGACACTAGCAATACTCTTGCCATGCTTTGAATATTGCTCTGGGTTAAAGAAACTTCTTCGCCAACTGCTGATAGCTATCTCGGCTGCACCCTTACTGCTTGAGTAAGGATCGTATCCGCCCATCGGCTCGTTTTCACGATAACCCCAAATCTGCTCTTTGTTCTCGTAGCATTTATCAGTAGTAATCATGATGCCCACCTTTACACTATCAGTAGCACGAATTGCTTCCATAACATGAATGGTTCCCATCACATTGGTTTCGTAGGTATCGACAGGAATATCATAGCTTAGGCGAACTAGCGGCTGAGCTGCTAAGTGAAACACGATTTCGGGTTGATATTCATGAAAGATAGCTTTCATACGTTCACCGTCACGAATATCTGCACGAATATCAGCTTTTATTTTGGAACCAATGCCCGAAAAAACAAAATTATCTCTTTCGGTGAATGGGTCTAAACCGACACCTACGACTTCTGCACCTAGTTGATGCAGCCAAATGGCCAGCCAACTGCCTTTAAAACCTGTATGACCAGTTAGCAAAACACGCTTGCCCTTATAGAAGTCTTGAAAAATATCAATGTTCATAATTTACCACACTTTCCAAGGAGCTTTTCCTTTATCCCACATTTCATTTAACTCTGTATTATCGCGAAGGGTATCCATTGGCTTCCAGAAACCTTCATGTAAGAATGCATGCATCTTACCATCTTTCGCTATACGTTCAAGTGGCTCACGTTCAAAAATGGTAGTATCATCGCCATCAGGTAAATAATCAAAGACTTCAGGTTCGCATACAAAATATCCGGCATTGATCCAGTTACGATCACCGTCTGGTTTCTCTTGGAAAGAGAGCACTTTATCTGTTGCTAAATCAATCTGTAACGCACCAAACTTACCACCTGGTTTGTAGGCTGATAAAGTTAATGCAGCACCTGATTTTTCATGTGAGGTAATGGTGTCTAAAATATTAATATCTGCTACTCCATCTCCATAAGTCAAAAGGAAACGCTCTGGCCCTACATATTTCTGTATTCTCTTGATACGGCCACCTGTCATGGTATTTAAACCTGTATCAACCATTGTCACTTTCCAAGGTTCAGAATGATTGTCATGTATAGTAGTCGTATTGTTGGTGAGATCAACAGTCATATCACTGTTGTGACGGAAGTAGTTAGCAAAATACTCTTTGATAACGTATTGCTTATAACCACAGCAAATGATAAAATCATTGATACCGTACTTACTATAAGTTTTCATGATGTGCCACAAAATGGGCTTACCACCAATTTCAACCATGGGTTTAGGAATAAGATTGGTTGCTTCGCTTAAACGTGAACCAAATCCTCCTGCTAAAATTACCGCTTTCATATAGATTTCTATCTAGACAGATTATTAGTTGTGTTGAGAAACAAATTCTTTAATCGTGTGAATCATGTGGTCAAGCATCTCTTGCGACATGCCTGGATATACACCAATCCAAAGGGTGTTATTCATCACAAAATCTGTTCCTTTCAATTCTCCTACCACACGATATCCTTCGCCTGTAGCACGCATTTCGTCAAATGCAGGATGCTTCAATAGATTACCAGCAAAAAGATTGCGCGTCTGAATCTTTTTACTTTCCAAATATTCAGCCAATTGATTGCGAGTAAACCCGGCATCTTCTTTGGCAGAAATCAAGAAACCAAACCAGCTTGGATTAGAGTCTTTTTGTGGTTCAGGAAGAATAAGTCCTTCTACACCTAACAAACCATTTTTAAGGTAAGTAAAGTTTTTACGACGTGCTTCTACAATATCATCTAGTTTATCTAATTGGGCGCAACCAATGGCAGCTTGCATATCAGTTACTTTCAAATTGTATCCGAAATGTGAATAGACATATTTATGATCGTATCCTAATGGCAATTCTCCAAATTGTTTGCTGAAACGATATTTACAAGTATTGTCTACACCGCCTAAACACCAACAATCACGTCCCCAGTCACGGAATGAATTTACCAACTTATGAAGTAAAGGATCGTTCGTATAAACGGCACCGCCTTCACCCATAGTCATGTGGTGTGGAGGGTAAAAACTACTTGTCCCAATATGACCTATTGTTCCAGTTTTCTTTGTTTCTCCATCAATGGTATATGTAGAGCCCAAAGCATCGCAATTATCTTCTACCAACCATAGGTTGTGTTTATCACAAAAAGCTTTTACCACTTCGAGGTTAAAAGGATTTCCCAATGAATGGGCAATCATTACCGCCTTTGTTTTTGGTGAATAGGCTGCTTCTAGTTGGGTAACGTCTATATTGTATTCAGGAATAGTAACATCTACAAACACAGGAACTGCACCAAACTGGATAGCTGGCGTAACTGTAGTAGGAAATCCACAAGCAACTGTGATTACTTCATCACCACGTTTGATTCTGCGTTCGCCAAGTTGTGGCGAAGTCAATGCCATGAATGCTAACAAATTGGCCGAAGAGCCTGAATTTGTCAAAGAGCAATATTTACTACCTAACCATTCGGCAAAGCGAACTTCAAATTTACGAGCCCAAGGACCTGCTGTCAGCCAAAAGTCAAGAGATGAATCGACTAAGTTTACCAACTCTTTATCGTCAAAATAACGACCACCGTAATTTACAAAAGATTTACATGGTTCAAAAGGAGCCTTTTTACCATGTACTTCTGAGTAGTATTCTCGTGTTAATTCGAGAATTTGTTGTTTCAATTCTTCTTTTCTGCTCATAAGGGCTATCTATTTTTTATCTATTTTCATACATACTTTCGTAATACTTCTCATACTCTCCCGAAGTAATATGATCCATCCACTCTTGGTTGTCCAAATACCAGCGAACGGTTTTTTCAATTCCTTCTTCGAATTGCAGGCTAGGCTCCCAGCCTAATTCTTCTTTAAGTTTGTTGCTATCGATGGCATAACGCAAATCGTGACCTGCACGGTCAGTTACATAGGTTATCAAGCCAACTGAATGTCCTTCGGGGTTTCCCAATAGCTTATCTACTGTCTTAATAATGACTTTAATCAAATCGATGTTTTTCCATTCGTTGAAACCACCGATATTATAAGTGTCGGCAATCTTCCCTTGATGGAAAATAACATCAATGGCACGAGCATGATCTACTACATAGAGCCAATCGCGCACGTTTTCGCCTTTACCATAGACTGGCAATGGTTTGCCGTGGCGGATGTTATTGATAAATAATGGAATTAATTTTTCGGGAAACTGATAAGGGCCGTAGTTGTTGCTACAGTTAGTAACAATGGTAGGCATGCCATAGGTATCGTGGAAAGCACGCACAAAATGATCGCTACTTGCCTTGCTGGCTGAGTAAGGGCTATGTGGATCGTACTTGGTGGTTTCGGTAAAGAAAGTGCCATCGAACTCCAATGTGCCATATACTTCATCAGTACTGATGTGGTAGAAGCGTTTGCCTTCATAGTCATTGCCCCATGCTTCTTTGGCGGCTTGCAGCAAAGAGAGTGTACCCATCACATTGGTTTGTGCAAAGGTGAAGGGGTCTTTGATGCTACGATCTACATGGCTTTCGGCTGCCAAGTGGATAACTCCGTCTAGCTGATATTTTTGAAATAACTCACGCATGGTTTCGAAATCGCAAATGTCTGCCTTTACAAAAGTGTAGTTGGGGGCATTTTCGATATCTTTCAAATTGGCAAGGTTGCCGGCATAGGTCAATTTATCTAAATTGATAATATTGTATTCAGGGTATTTGTTGACGAACAAACGTACCACGTGTGAGCCGATAAAGCCGGCTCCGCCTGTAATGAGTATATTTTTCATTTTTAGTAAAGTTTTTCGTTATAATCAAAAAGCCATTCTGCGTCAGCAAGATTAGGATGCTGCTGATCTTTCTCTGAAAGCACCACTCCATCAATAGGCAGCTGCCAATCGATGCCGATAGCGGGATCGTTCCAAGCAATGGCACCTTCGTGCTGGGGTGCATAATAGTTGTCGCACTTGTATTGGAACACTGCCGTTTCGCTAAGTACGCTAAAGCCATGGGCAAAACCACGGGGTACAAAGAGTTGACGATTGTTTTCGGCAGATAGCTCTACTGCTACATACTGGCCGAACGTGGGTGATCCTTGACGGATATCTACTGCCACATCGAGCACTTTGCCCTGGATGCAACGCACCAGCTTGCTTTGTGCATGGGGCGGCTTCTGAAAATGAAGTCCGCGAAGTACGCCATAGCTAGATTGAGATTGATTGTCTTGCACAAAGGTGGTTTTGCAGACTTTTTCTTCGAACTCTCTTTGTGAGAATGATTCGTAGAAATAACCACGATCGTCTTTAAAAATCTTGGGCTCGATTATTACCAAGCCTTCTATTTTGGTTTTAATAACTTCCATTGCTTTATTGTTTAGTGCGGGTGTTATGACTATCGTTTGAGTTCGTCGATAACTCGCAATAGGTATTGCCCGTATTGATTTTTCAACATGGGTTGTGCCAATTGGCGCATACGCTCCTCTCCGATCCAACCGTTGCGGTAGGCAATGCCTTCGAGACAGGCAATCTTCAGGCCTTGGCGTTTTTCGATTACCTCGATAAAGGTACTGGCTTCGCTTAGTGAATCGTGAGTGCCGGTATCGAGCCAGGCGAAACCACGTCCTAAGAGTTGTACTTTGAGTTCGCCATCTTGCAAGAATTCTTGATTGACGATGGTGATCTCTAACTCGCCACGTGCCGAAGGCTGGATGGAGTGCGCCACTTTTACTACTTTGTTGGGGTAGAAATAGAGTCCTACCACGGCATAGTTGCTCTTGGGTTGCGCGGGCTTCTCTTCGATGCTCAACACATTGCCGGCTTTGTCGAACTCAGCCACTCCGTAACGCTCGGGGTCGCTAACCCAATAACCAAACACGGTGGCTTTGCTTTCTTGCTCGGCAGTTTGCACGGCTTCGTGAAGCATTTGGGTGAATCCATGTCCGTAGAAGATGTTATCGCCCAACACCAGGCACACAGAATCGTCACCGATAAACTCTTTGCCGATGATAAAGGCTTGTGCCAATCCGTCGGGTGAGGGTTGCTCGGCATACTCAAAGCGTACTCCGAAATCGGAGCCATCGCCCAAGAGTCGCTGAAAGCCGGGAAGATCGTGTGGGGTGGAGATGATTAGTATCTCGCGAATGCCTGCTAACATCAATGCAGAAATGGGATAGTATATCATGGGTTTATCGAAAACCGGGAGTAGCTGCTTGCTGACTCCTTTGGTGATGGGATAGAGCCTTGTGCCTGATCCGCCTGCTAATACAATTCCTTTCATTGTGTAAGATCTGTTAAGAGATTAAACTGATGTAATTTTAAGTAATTTGTTCGTACTTTGTGGGGCTGTGAACGGTACCTTTGGGGCGCGCTTCGCGGTTTGAAAGACACACTATTTTTTGTGTTTTCAAAGCGTATTTTAGCGTAATTTGTGTTATTATAGTTCGCTATTACGGAGTTTTTGGAATACAAATGTTAATTCTTCTCCGTTTCGGGGGGCAAAGATAGTTGCTAAGGTGGGAAAAGCAAAATTTATTTATAAGTATTTTTGGATAATATTATCAAAATGTTTGTATTTCTTAGTTAACTGACACGGTTTTCGGGGACAAAAAGGGAGTTTCAGTGCAATTGGGGCGGCTAGTGCTGTGTTTGTTCATTTCTTTTGTCTTGATACAAAAGAAACGGAACCAAAGAAAAAATCACGGCTGCAATTGTTTGGTGGTTCCATTTCTTCATTCACTAAAGCGCAAGAACTCGCTTCGCT
>DKPL01000056.1 GCA_002471185.1 Bacteroides sp. UBA7335 | reverse complement strand
ATAAACATAACAAAACCCCTAAGTTTGAGCTTAGGGGTTTTGTTATGTTTATAAAGTTGCATCATTATTGGTTGAGTGCCAACATATCTTCAATATATTCGCGAGTATTACTTAGTCTAGGAACCTTATGTTGCCCACCAAGTTTACCTTTTTGTGCCAACCAATCGTGAAATAACCCTTTTCTTGCCATGATAACCTCTAATGGTTGCAATGCAATATCCTTCCAACGTTTTGCTTCGTAGTCTGAGTTTACTTCTTTGAGTGTATTATCTAAAATAGAGGCAAAATGCTCTATCGAATCAGGTGTTTTGGCAAACTCAATTAGCCACTGATGACGGCATTTGGCATTCTCATCCATAAACACAGGAGCTGCCGAATAATCGATCACTAATGCTCCGGTTTCAGCACATGCTTTGGCTAATCCTTTTTCTGCATTATCTACTATCAACTCTTCACCAAATGCATTAATAAAGTGCTTTGTGCGACCTGTTATAACAAATTTATAGGGAGATTTGCTTGTGAATTTTACAGTATCACCAATCATATATCGCCATAACCCACACGATGTAGAAATCACAAGAGCATAATTCTTGTCAAGCTCTACCTCTTCTAAACAGTAAATCTTTGGATTCTCTTTATCAAGTTCGCTAACAGGGATAAACTCATAAAATATGCCATAGTCAATCATTAGCAGCATTGACGGATCACTTAAGTCACTTTGTGTTCCAAAATACCCTTCAGAAGCATTATAAGTCTCTACATAATGCATCAACGATGATTTAATCACCTGTTTATACTGCTCACGATAAGGAGTAAATGCCACCCCTCCATGGAAGAACACTTCTAGGTTTGGCCATACCTCTTCTAGGGTGTTTTTTCCTGTTTTGGCAAGAATACGTTTGATGAGCACTAGCATCCACGAAGGAACCCCCGATATGCTTGTTACATTTGTTGAAATGGTGCTGTTAGCAATAGCTTCAATCTTGCTTTCCCACTCATCCATCAAAGCTATTTGTTTGCTTGGCACACGGACAAGATTAACCAATGGACTTACATTCTGTATTAGGATAGCAGAAAGATCGCCAACTAAACTATGATTAGAATTTAAGTTTGGACTGTGACTCCCTCCTAATATTAATCCCTTTCCTGAGAAGAACTTACTATTAGGATTTTGACGAAAATAGAGTGCAGCAGCATCCTTGCCACCACGATAGTGAGTATCTTGTAGTGATTCTTTGCTGACGGGCAAAAATTTGCTTTTATCATTTGTTGTTCCTGATGATTTGGCAAACCATTTAATCTCAGAAGGCCACAATAAATTTTGTTCTCCTGCTCTGAGTCGTTCTACGTACGGTTTAATATCATCATAAGTTTGTATAGGAACTCGTTGTTTATAGTCGTTATAACTGCGAATCGATTTGTAGTCGTGTTTCTTACCCCATTCAGTATTAGCTGCTTTATTAATAAGGTTAGTCAGAACATTTTGTTGAATCTCATCTGGACAAATACCGTAGAGGTCAATTTTTTTTAAACGAGAACTGAATATAGGTTTGATTATTTTTGTTATGCTCATTTCTATTTCTTTCGTCTTCAGTTTTTTAATATTGCAAATGTAAGTTATTTCTCTTTTTTTTCTACCTTTACAACAGAAATAATCGTTAAAAGTTTACTATTTACGTATTTATACCGACATTTAAGATAATAAAGATGAGAATAGGTATTTTGACATCAGGAGGTGATTGTCCGGGAATCAATGCAACGATTCGTGGCGTTTGTAAAACAGCCATTCATCATTATGGTATGGAAGTGGTAGGTATTCATAGTGGGTTTCAAGGGCTGCTGACCAAAGACGTGGAGCTTTTTACTGATAAATCGCTCTCAGGACTTCTTAATTTAGGCGGAACTGTGCTTGGAACCTCACGCGAGAAACCTTTTAAAAAAGGAGGAATGACTCTTGATGGCGTTCATAAACCAACTCTTATTAAACAAAACATGAAAGAGTTAGGACTTGACTGCCTGGTCTGTATTGGAGGAAATGGAACTCAAAAAACAGCAGCTAAATTTGCAGCCTTCGGTATAAATGTAGTCTCGGTTCCTAAGACGATAGATAATGATATTTGGGGAACAGATATCTCTTTTGGCTTTGATTCGGCCGTAAGCATTGCGACCGATGCCATTGACCGTTTACATTCGACTGCCAGTTCGCACAAGCGTGTGATGGTGATTGAAGTGATGGGGCATAAAGCCGGATGGATTGCTTTATACTCGGGTATGGCAGGTGGCGGTGATATCATACTTCTTCCCGAAATACCTTACGATATAAATAATGTCTGCGAAACGATACATCAACGGGCTTTACGTGGCAAGAGTTACACCATTGTAGTAGTGGCCGAAGGCATAAGAACCGATGGGGTGAAGCGTCCTGCTGCTTATATAGCCGATGAAATAGAACGGATGACCGGCATAGAAACTCGCGAAACTGTATTGGGATATATACAACGTGGTGGTTCACCTACACCATTCGATCGCAATCTCTCAACCCGTATGGGAGGACATGCAACCGAGTTGATAGCCGAAGGATGTTTTGGTAGAATGATAGCGCTAACAGGAAATGAAATTTCTTCGGTACCTTTAGAAGAAGTTGCAGGAAAGCTAAACTTGGTAACCGAATCACACGATTTAGTCGTTCAAGGTCGCCGAATGGGGATTTGTTTTGGTTAAATCCTCTTCATCCAACATTGTATCTTCATCTGCGAGAACCTCTATATCGACATCTGATAATGTACTAAGAGCAGCTTCACTATTATTGGGAGTTGCTTTTTCTGTATCACTTTCATTCTGTCTATTCTCTTCCTCTGTAGCATCCACAGCATTCGTTTCAATCAGCTTATTTGCTTTTGCACTATTGATGCTTTCTAAGAAAGCAGCCTCTTTAATGCGCTTCAGTGCAACTTTAGCTGCATTTTGTTGTGATTCCTTTTTAGAATACCCTTCGCCAGTTCCTGCCATCAAGCCTTCAATGCGAACCTCTGTTTGAAAGATTGGGTTATTATCGCTATCAAATGACTGTTCGATAAGTTCAAATGACACCTCCATCTTATTTTTTTGGCTCCACTCTATTAGCTTCGATTTGAAGTTAACCTCCTTTCTCGAAAGTTTCTCAATATCAATGTATGGGGTAATGATTTTGTCTTCAAAGAACTTCTTGCAACATTCGTAACCTTGGTCTAAGTAGATCGCTCCAATAAATGCCTCAAAAGCATTGCCATACATATAGTTATTGTGTGACGATGATCGCACAGCATACCTTATCAGCTTATCTAAACCGATATCAATAGCCAGCTTGTTTAGCGTTTCTCGTTGAACGATTTTTGAGCGGGTGTTGGTCAAGAAACCTTCGCGTTTGCCCTCATACCTTTGGTATAAGATATCTGCAATGATAGCATCAATAATGGCATCGCCCAAGAACTCAAGTCGCTCATTGTTCAACAAGCGTCCTTTTTCGTTTCTGAAGGTAATTGATTTGTGTAGAAGAGCTTGTTTGTATAGCTCTATATGTTGAGGATAAAACCCTAAGATTTTATAAAAACAAAGATAAGAGTCTCTATCTTTTTTGAAGAGCACTCTTATCTTGTTTATTTGGTTACGTAACACGTCTTATTCAGCGTATTTCTTGAAGATAACACAAGCGTTGTGTCCACCAAAACCAAAAGTGTTTGATAAAGCAACATTAATTTCGCGTTTCTGAGCTTTGTTGAAAGTGAAATTAAGATTGTAGTCGATGTTCTCATCATTATCTCCCTCTTCGTGATTGATAGTAGGAGGCACAATACCATTTTGGATAGCAAGGATACTAGCGATAGATTCAACCGCACCTGCTGCACCCAAAAGGTGACCTGTCATAGATTTGGTAGAACTGATGTTTAATTTATAAGCATGTTCACCAAATACTTCTTTGATAGCTTTAGACTCAGATATATCTCCAACAGGAGTTGATGTTCCGTGTACGTTGATATAGTCAACCTGATCCGGAGTCATCTCTGCATCTTCCAATGCGTTCATCATCACAAGCTTAGCACCCAATCCATCCGGATGAGAAGCGGTCAAGTGATACGCATCAGCCGACATACCTGCGCCGGCAACTTCTGCATAGATTTTAGCTCCGCGTGCTTTAGCGTGTTCTAGCTCTTCGAGAACCAAACAACCACCACCTTCGCCCATAACGAAACCGTCACGGCTAGCGCTAAACGGACGTGATGCTCTTAGTGCATCATCGTTGCGTGTAGAAAGCGCATGCATAGCATTAAAACCGCCCACACCTGCACTACCAATAGCTGCTTCTGCACCACCGGTAACGATTGCGTTACATTTTCCCAAACGAATTAGGTTGAATGCATCTGCAATGGCATTGGTTGATGTAGCACATGCCGAACAAGTAGCATAGTTAGGACCGTGAAAGCCATACATAATGGAGATTTGACCGGCTGCAATATCCGAAATCATTTTCGGAATGAAGAATGGATTGAATTTTGGACCTTTCTCTTTGTTTGTATGGTAGTTTCCTACTTCTTCTTCGAAAGTATGGATACCACCAATACCTGCACCAAAGATAACTCCAATTTTATTCAAATCTTCTTTCTCAACGTCAAGACCAGAGTCTGCCACAGCTTCTTTGGCAACAGCTACGCCAAATTGTGTGTACAAGTCCATCTTACGCGCTTCTTTGCGGTCGATATAATTGGTTGCATCGAAGCCTTTCACTTCACATGCAAATTGAGTTTTGAATTGTGAAGCGTCGAAATAAGTAATAGGCCCTGCTCCACTAACCCCATTCACAAGATTGTCCCAGAATTCCGGAACAGTATTACCAATAGGAGTAATGGCGCCGAGGCCTGTTACTACAACTCTTTTTAATTCCATAACTAAAAGTTCGGGATTACTTATTTAACGTGTTCTGTGATGTAAGATACAGCGTCACCTACAGTAGCGATCTTTTCAGCTTGGTCATCTGGAATAGAAATACCAAATTCTTTTTCGAATTCCATGATTAATTCTACAGTGTCAAGAGAGTCAGCGCCCAAATCGTTTGTGAAGCTTGCTTCATTTGTAACTTCTGATTCTTCAACGCC
>DKPL01000034.1:1921-22660 GCA_002471185.1 Bacteroides sp. UBA7335 | reverse complement strand
AATAGAGAAGAAGAAAAAACAAATGGGGTTACTTAATGAAATATTTTTCATGAGTTCTAAATTCTAACTCTTCAATCTTATTGTACCATAAGACTAGTTTTGCACGTGCTATATCCTTAATTGCACGTGCTCGTTATAAATACTAGTTCTATAAAGATGAGAGTATAGCAGCAATACATTAAAGTTTCACTTAGTTTCAAGCCTTTGAAACTACAGTTCCGAGCTATTCGAAGCATAGTTTCAAGCCTTTGGAAGCAAACTAGATATTATGATTGTTGTTACTCCTAATAAAAATTATACCCCGGTAAAGGCATTAAATCCTCCATCAATATTGAGAGAAACACCAGTGATAAAACTAGCTGCATCGCTACACAGAAATTGAACAGCACCATTTAGTTCTGTTATATCTCCAAAGCGACGCATTGGAGTTTTAGCAATAACTTTCTTACTACGATCAGTTAAACTACCATCAGGATTAATTAATACAGCACGATTCTGATTACCAATAAAGAATCCGGGAGCAATAGCATTCACTCTAATTTTATCGCCAAATTTTAGTGCCATTTCAGTAGCAAGCCATTTAGTAAATATCTCAATTCCGCTTTTGGCTACCGAATAACCAGGCACACGTGTAATTGCTTGAAAAGATGCCATTGAAGAAATATTCACGATGCTTCCCTTGCCTTGCTTTGACATCACCTCACCAAATACCATACAAGGATAAACTGTACCATTTAAGTTTAAATCGACAACCTTATCAAAGTCTTCTACCTTCATATCAAAGAATGTTTGCTCAGGAGTTAATGTTCCGCCTGGAATATTTCCTCCAGCAGCATTTATCAAGACATCTACCCTTCCCCATTTATCAAGCACTTTGTTGCAAACACTTTTAAGCTGATTGGTATCAAGTACATTACAGGCCATGCCATCAACCTCTCCTAAAAGAGTTAACTCTGTCAATGCCTTTTGAACGCTTTCATCATGAGCTCCAATGATAAACACCTTTGCACCGGCCTGCAAAAAGCCACGAGCAATATTACTTCCTAAAACTCCTGATCCGCCGGTAATAACGGCTATTTTACCGTCAACACTAAATATTTCGTTCATTACTTCTATTCTTTTAAGTTGTTAATTTCACCTTGTATCACTGCCATCATTCCTTCTACTTGCGCGAGTGCTAACATGCGTCCGTGAAAAGAGTATCCCGGATTGTAGCCTTTATCGCAATCGTCTAGCATCATTCTACCATGATCTACCCGCATAGGCAAGTTTGGATTTTCTTCTTCAAAAATACGAATAACCTCAATCAACTGTTTGTTGAGATGTGAAACCTCCATAAAGTTACCATCGGAAGTAACACCCGTATAGCGTAAATGAACAAAATGAGAACGTCCTGCAAAAAGTCGAGCCATAGCTGGTACATTGTTTTGAGACGATGCACTCAATGAACCGGCACAGAAGGTTAAACCATTTAGTGGATGGCCTACTGCGTTTAGTAGCCAAGCTATATCTTCAGCATTAGTTACAATGCGTGGTAAACCCAGAACTTGAAATGGAGGATCGTCTGGATGAATACACATTTTGATTTGAAACTCTTGACAAATAGGCATAATGGCTGATAAGAAGAACACCAAATTATAACGAAGTACTTCGCGATTTACCCCTTCGTACTGACTGAGCAATTGTTTAAATAACGTTATAGGGTGCTGATCACCTTCTTTTATATTGCCATTGATAAAGCCTTGAGTTTTTACAATTATCGTATCAATCAGTTGTTGCTTCTGCTCATCGGTTATCACCTCTGCCAATAAACTCACCTGAGCCATTTCTTGGGGGGTATAATCTTTATAAGCCTCAACCCGCTGCAAAATACAGCAATCAAAATAGGCAAATTTGATTTTATCAAAATAGAGAGTTGACGTACCATCGCTCAATGGATAGTCGAGATCGGTACGTATCCAATCGATTACGGGCATAAAATTGTAACAGACGATTTTAATACCTGCTCGACCTAAATTGGTTAAACTTTGAATGTAATTTTCAATTAATCGTTCTCGGTCTTTGCCTCCATACTTTATTGCTTCGCTAACCGGCAGACTCTCTACCACTGACCATCGCAGTCCAAAGGACTCAATGTATGCTTTCAGTTCTTCTATTCTTTCTAAAGGCCAAACTTCGCCATTAGGAATATCGTGAAGTGCAGTAACAATGCCTTCTACCCCAATCTGCTTAAGCATATCAAGAGTTATCTTATCTTTTCTACCAAACCACCTCCAGGTCTTTTCCATATCTTCAAATTATTTAAATCCGTGGGGTGCATTCTGATGATTATCGATGTCAAGCTTAAACTTCTTCATTTCATTTAGTTCGTAAACTGGACGTTCCAATTCAAATGGAATAGGCTGTTCGGAGAATTGTTGAAAATAAAGTAAGCAAGCATCACGCCACCACATTGCATCCAACGCTTGTATTTTGAGTTTTGATTGAATCTCGTTAAACGTATCTTGATCAACAAAAGGTTCCATTTTGTCCCACGTTTGCTGAAACTCACGCGCTTGTTGCACTCCTGTATTAAATTTATAGCACAATTCTTGCCACAAAGTTCTGCCACTTTTCATCTTATGACTCCAAGGCACATGATGAAACCATAAAATATACTCTTCGGGACAGGTATTGATATTGTCATATAAAGTAGCCAAACTATCAGGATATTGTGCAGTAGCTTGACTTCCAGTACTGCTTCGATCAAACCCTAGACCTATTTTGTCGGCACGATGATAGTAAGTAGGCAACCAATCAGGACGCGCACCAGGCACATCACACCAAGGTTCAGGTCCGTAATGATGTCCAAATGCAAAAGTATGATGCAATCCAAGGGGCATCATATAGTTCACAATAGCTTCACGACTATCCAACATCATTGCTTTAACTGGTTCTACATAAGCTGAATCTGAAGTAAATGTTTGATTTAACCACTCTTCAGCAATCTGCTCGGAAGAGAGATATGGGTTCCACGCCAATCGACCAAAAGCATACCAGTTGGCTTGTCCAAAAAGATGTCCTGTCCAGTTAGCATCAGTACCAATATTAGCAACTCCAGACAATGCTTTTTGAGAAGCAGGATCAACCAAATTAAAGAACTCTTCCCACATAGGTGCTAGATAAGCCAAGTGGTTGGCATGCCCCAAATACTCTTGTGTAATTTGAAACTCAGGCATGGTTTGAGTATTTTTCATCGCTCCAAACAAAGGAGTATAAGGTTCGCGAGGTTGAAAATCCACAGGACCATTCTTAACTTGCAGAATGACATTATCACGAAACTGACCATCCAAAGGATAAAATTCAGAATAAGCCTGCTTTGCACGATCAGGATCTTCAGGGTTATAAACAAAGGTTCGCCACATCACCTTGCCATCATAAGGTTTTAAGGCATCGGCAAGCATATTGGCTCCTTCAGCATGACTACGGCCATAATCGCCAGGCCCAGGTTGGCCCTCAGAATTGGCTTTTACTAAAAAGCCACCAAAATCGGGAATGAGTTGATATATTTCTTTAGCTTTATTTTTCCACCAGCGCACCACTTCTGCATCTTGAGGATCGGCAGTAGGTAATTCACCAATCACCATTGGAGAAGCAAAATTGGCAGAAAGATAAACCTGAATGCCATAAGGGCGAAATACATCAGCCAACTGTTTCACTTTATGCAAATAGTGAGTAGATAAAATTTGAGGCGAAGCGTTGACATTGTTTAATACAGTAGCATTGATTCCCACAGAAGCATTTGCACGAGCATACTCTTTATAGCGCTCAGATAAAGTGTCGGGAAGTTCTTGCCACTGCCAAAGAGACAGACCGGCATAACCACGCTCTACCGATCCATCTAAATTATCCCAATGGTTAAGAATGCGAGTTTCATAAAACGGATTTTCTACTACTTCTCCTAACAAAGGTTGTTTCAATACCTGTTGACGCAATAGATAATAAGCACCATAAAGCAAACCAATATCTGATGGAGACTTAACGAAATACTTGCCATTCAACTCACGAATCGAAAATCCATCCTTACTTAGTCTCTTATCTTTAGTCTTTCTTAGTTCTATCGGCCCTCCACACCACGATTGCTCTAACTCATTCTGAGCAATAGCCAAAGTTGGTGTCAGTTTACCTACAATAGATACCACAGCTTTATTCTCTGATTTTTGTTTTAACCAAAGACGACTTCCATCATCAGCTTTTACACCAAGAATGGAAGTCAAAACCATGTTAAAACATACAAGAAGCAATCTTATCTTCATTCATCTAAACCATTAATCGTTATAATTTTACCATTATCATCATATTGTAACTCGCATACTTTTAAACTGCGAAGCCATGTCTTTCCACTAGATGGAACACAATCGTGATGAAATAGATACCACTTACCTTTATATTCAGCAATGGCATGATGGGTAGTCCATCCAACCACTGGTGTCAAGATAATGCCTTGATAAGTAAATGGTCCATAAGGATTATCACCAATAGCATAGCATAGGTTGTGTGTATCTCCAGTAGAGTATGAGAAATAATATTTATCTTGATATTTATGCATCCACGAAGCCTCAAAAAAGCGATGTTCATTGTCACCTGCACTAAGAGGATTACCTGCTTGATCTAATACCACAACCGCACGAGGTTCTTCGGCAAATTGAAGCATATCTTTGGATAAACGAACGACACGAGAAGGAATAGCAGGTTGATCATCAGCAGGAAATGTACTGCATTCCAAAGCCTTATTGTCAAGATAGCGTTGCAACTGTCCACCCCATAATCCGCCAAAGTACATATAATACTGATCACCTTCGTTAAATATAGCCGGATCAATACTATAACTTCCCCTTATAGGGTCTGGCTGCGGAACAAATGGCCCTTCGGGCTTATCACTAATAGCTACTCCAATTCTAAATATATCATTTTTATCTTTCAAAGGAAAATACATGTAGTATTTTCCATCTTTGAAAGTCACATCACAATCCCATAACTGACGCCCCGCCCAAGGGATATCTTTAACTTCTAACACCACTCCATGATCTACAATTTCACCATGCATTACATCATCAGTAGAGTATACATGATAATCTTTCATATTAAAGTGATCACCGTTATCATTTTCGGGAATCCCACTTTCCCAGTCGTGAGATGGATAGATATAAAGACGATCATTAAACACATGCACTGCCGGATCGGCCATATAATCATTAGGGACTAAATATCTTTTGGGTGTATTCATAATGTTCTATGTATTATTGATTATTAGTTTGTAATATTTCGACAACAAAAGGTTTGGCATTTCCATCACGATCAAACATCAACGGATATTCGGTACGTCCTGCTACTGGCCAATCATTTTTCCATGAATCTTGATCAGTTACTCCCCATAAAGTAACACGGGTTATCTTATCAGAATGTTTCATAAATAAGTTCCAAAAATCTAACATTCTTTGATTCCAAGCAATAGCAATAGAGTCGGGCAACCCATTGGGATAAGGATTCAACTGCTGTTGATATTCTGTAGTATCTGATATATTAGCTCCGGTATTTACCGTTGGCAAAGCACTCATATCCCACTCTGTTATCATTAGGTTAGTTCCTGTAGCAGCAAATTCTTCCATACTTTGTTCAAAGTCTTTAATATCAGGATAATCCATTCCCATATGACCTTGCATACCAATAGCATCAACTTTAATTCCACGCACTTTTAAGTCATTTATTAGTTTAACTACACCATCTCTTCTACCTTTTAAGTGCATGCCATAATCGTTGTAGTAAAGCTCTGCATCAGGATCAGCTTCATGCGCATACTGAAAAGCTAAAGGTATATATTCCTCACCCAATATTTCATAAAATTTAGTATTGCGATAAGTACCGTCATCATTGATAGCCTCATTCACTACATCCCAACCATCAATACGCCCTTTATACCGTTTTACAATGGTGGTTATATGATCTTTCATACGTTGTTTTAGAACCTCAGGTGAAACATTATTACCTTGTTTGTCTACACAAAACCAAGGCGACAACTGAGAATGCCAAATAAGGCAATGCCCAATAATATTCATTCCATTTGCTTCCCCAAAAGCCACAAAAGCATCTGCTGGTCCAAAATTATAGATATCTTCCTCAGGATGTATAACTTCACTCTTCATGCAGTTTTCTGCAACAATAGAATTAAAGTGACGATTAACTATACCCACTGATAAAGAATCAAGCCCGTCAACTTGGTTATCATTGAGCGCTGTACCAATAAGAAAATGTCCTGATGTAACATCCTTTAGTGAGGGTTCAATACTTTGACTATTTTGCTTGCTATTTCCGCAAGAAAAACACATACTAGTAATAAGAACTGAAGTGATGATTGTTTTAATTTTCATAAACTAAGTGTTATCGTTAATGTATTACTTGATTATTTTTTTAATAATTCGCACTCTTTCTTCTTTCGGTAAGCTCAGCCTGCATTTTTTCATTTACATCTTTAGTTATGGGGTAATAATAAAGAGCAATAACACCTATAAAAAAGCAAACAGCAGGAATAATACTCGAAGAAAGCATAATACCAGTAATAGCCGATTCAGGCTGTTCGGCTCCCGCTCCTGATACATATCCAAAACCTGATAATAAGAATCCTAAAATAGCTCCACCAATACCCAAACCTGCTTTGAGAGCAAACACAATACCGGCAAATACAAAACCAGTGGCACGTCTATAGTTCACATATTCGGAATAATCAGCTACATCGGCAATCATAGCCCAAAGCAATGGTACTGTAGGTGCATAGACCAAGCTCTTTAAAAAATTCAATATAAACATCGTTTCAACATCTGTTTCATTTGGAAAGTAAAACATAGCAGTAAATAGAGCGGTTAATGTCAAACAGATGATGAAAACTTTCTTTTTACCAAAACGATTGGCAAGGTAACGAGATAAAAATATTACTCCAAAAAACTGAACCAAAGCACCCAACATATTAAATAAACCAAAACCGACTTCATATGCTTTGGTAGGACTATCTACTATTAAACCAAACGCATTTAGTATGGAATAACCAATACCTGATTCAGGCTGTGTAGCAACCAAACCCATTTTTCCTAAAAATAGATAGAGTGCACCTGTATCGACATAGTTTTCAAAATAGTAGTTCATAGCACTTCCCCACATAGCCAATGTAGTAAATATAAATAGAGTCAAAATGAACATAGCACGCCATGGAATACTTTTGAAGATATCTTTGATATCTTGACGGGTATTTGATTTCTGATTAATGGGAGGAGTGATTCGCTCACGACTCGAGAAGAATGTTATGACTAAAAACACCAAACCAATAACGGCAAAAAGTGAAATAGTGCAAAACCATCCGTGATTTTTATCACCTGTGGCACCGGCAAACTTACTAACCAATGGAAGAGTTAAACCTTGCACAATAAATTGAGCAATGGTAGCTGCCACAAAGCGAATAGATGTAATACTTGTACGTTCTTTAATATCACTTGTCATAACCCCACCCAAAGAAGCATAAGGGGTGTTATTGAAAGAGTAAAGCGTCATTAGTAATGTATAAGAAATAGTAGCATAAAGAGCCACCATACCTTTTTCTTCAATACCGGGATTATAGAATGCTAAAATATAGAATACCATAAATGGAAGTGCAGTCCACAACACCCAGGGACGATATTTACCCCAACGTGTTTGTGTACGATCGGATAATATTCCGACAGTCGGATCTATAAATGCATCGACAATACGAGCTATCAACATAACAGTTCCTGCAATAGCACCTTCTAAGCCAAAAACATCAGTATAAAATTTGGTTTGGTATATCATCATCATCTGGAATACAAAGTTCGCAGAGCAGTCTCCTAAACTGTAGCCAATTTTCTCAGCTAATGACACTTTTTGATTGATCGTGTTCATATTTTACTTATTTATTGATTTTCTTTTTTAATTCTTTTTGTGCTTGCATATTAGCCCATGCGCTCTCTGCAACACGATTTCCTATAGTTTTCTTATCTAATGGATGAATGTCATTCCACTCACCTAAATCGCTATTTTTAATTAAATGAACATTAGTGCTACCCTCAGCAACCTTGGCTTGCTCTAAACGGAATTCAGCCCATCCGCCTCTTCCCGGATCATTAGGAGCAAGAAAGTCAGCCAATTCGACAATATAGAAAGGAAGATTATCATTATTAAAAGTATTTCTCCAATCTGCAATCATTGCTGTTAACAGAGTAGCATACTCATTGCGTTGCGAAACATTGGATTCGCCTTGATACCATACTACACCTTTAAATGACAAATTGTGTAAAGGGGCAATCATAGCATTGTATAACCCCACCGGTTTATAATTAAAAAAGGTTGTAGAAGGAGCCTGTGGCATAGGGCATCCAAGCTGATATTTCCAGTTGCCTTCTAAGCTAATCACCTCATTATTACAAATAATTTTATAGGGTTTATCTTTTACAAACTCTGGATATCCTCCATTACTAATTAAGCGAACAGTTATAATATTTTTACCCGTTTTTAAAACTCCTGCCGGAATGGTATAAATGCGAGGAGGATAACGATAAGAAGTTGTTCCAACAAAAGTGTTATTAACAAATACTGAATCGGCATCGACAATACAACCTAGACGCAACGTAGCTTCTTTCTCATTATTAACCTCAGTTACATCAAACTCTTTACGAAACCAGTGCGAACCATTAATCGGATTTAATCCATTACCTCCCCATGCAGTAGAAAAAAGATCGACCGATGGCCAAAGTGTATCATCAAAATCTCTGGCATACCAAGCTAAAGTATCGTGTAAACCTTTATCCCCTTGATAAAGAGCTTGATTCCAGCGATAGTAAGCATAACCTTCGAGTTCTTTTACTTTACGTAAATATTCATCGTCTTCATAACGACGTTTATCATTTAAATATTTAGGAAACTGCTCAATAGCACCCTCACTCATCCAAGCTTCAACCGGTGTACCTCCCCAGCTAGCATTGACTATACCAATGGGAACTCCAGTTTTATCATACATAGACTTTGCAAAAAAATAAGCCAATGCAGAGTAATTCATCACATCCTGTTGATTGATTGTTTTCCAAGTAGTAGCGCTAATATCGCTTTGAGGTTCATGAAAATTGTAGGTATTAGGGATCTTAATGTGACGAATATAATCATTTTCATAGCTGTCAACCTCTTGGCTAAACATATCCATAACACGTCGTACTGGTAGTTCCATATTAGACTGACCAGAACAAAGCCATACATCTCCCAAATAAACATCATCTACCGTAATATCATTAATCTGAAGTATATAAGGTCCTCCAGCTTTTTGAGCTGGCAAAATAATCTTCCAGTTTCCGGATGAATCAGCTTGACATGAATATTTTTTTTTCAAGAATGTGACTACTATATCTTCTTTTGTATCAGCTACTCCCCAAATTGTAATCGGAACATCTCGTTGAATAACCATGCCATCCGAGAACAGAGTTGGAAGCTTCACCTTAGCTGAAACAAATGTACAACTAAGGCAAAGTAAAGCAACCAACCAACATAATCTAACCCTAAAACCTCTAATATATCTCATAATGTAGTTTATTTGTATTCGTATAGTTTTATATGTAGCGTTTTATAATCTCCAACCGAGATGCGAACATGGCGTCCTTGGTGAGTTTGATCACCGTTTAAACGACGTTTAAACGAATAAGAGCCATCTGCATTTATTTCAACTTCATCTACTATCCCAAGACCAATACGTGATTGACACCTCCAATCTATTTGGTCTTTTTTAGTTAACTGTTGATTCCCCTCTTGCAAAAAACCATCTTCTCCTAACATTAATGGTGTTGTAGTTTGTCCATTGCCTTTTTCAAACTCTACCACAACTCCATTGCCAGATAATAGATACTCATTCGATGCTAATCGAATAAGAATTCCGCCCCCTTCGGGCCACTGACTACCATCTTTGACACGTGAATCCCAAGGTAAGGTAAAATTATGGCGTGCAGTAATTTTTATATCATCTTGATAAATGATTCTTTCTTTATTCTCTTGATCGAACAAAAGACCATTCATTACTCCTTTCCCTTGATATTTTACAATCAACGGCATAATCTCTTTCAATTTTTCATATCCTCTCACAAAAGAAGATTCTGGAGAGTCTGAACAATCTTCAATAGCAAATGGACTAATACCCAAAGCATCGTGTTCACCAAATACATAGAAAGCTCTTACTCCATTATTGTCAGTAGCTTTACATTCGGGGATAAATAGTGGATTATTATCTAGTTTATATTGTGCAGTCCAATCTACAAAACCATTATCGTAAAGATCGGGAGCTAAAAAGTTGATATCAGGAGCCGCACATTGCCATATATCAATAAGATAGGCCAATGGTCCTGCCGATGGATATTCACCCGGTTTACGATTACGACTATTCATAGCAGCATTTACATATAAAGGTACATTATATATTTTGCGAGCAGCTTGAGCCATACGTTGAATATATTTAGCATAATGCCAAGCCATAAACAACTCATCTGTATAAATATCTTCGCCAAATACTTCTCTCCAAGTTCCTTGATTAGGGCAGTTTAGCGCTTCCCATTTGGCTTTCATAGCTGGATGCAACCGTTTTTTATTATTTTGAAGATATTCAATAAGTTCGACTGGGACAGCACTTTCAAAAAGCCCATTAGCGATATTAGAATAATCACGAGCATCTTCGAGCATACCTATTTCATTTTCAATCTGGATCATAATAACAGTTCCATTCCTTTTATCAATAGTTGCAATATGTTTCAACCATTGAGAAAAAGCACGATGATCAGCATTAAAAACATTATCAGAAAAGGCACTAGCTATTTCAAGTGCTTTACCATTTTGAGTATAAGCACGTGGATATTTGTGGTAATCCTGTTTGAACCAAAGCGGCGTGTAACAGCTCATTGAATTTTTCCTAGCTCCAAACCACAAGAAAACAACCTTAAGGTTATTCATTCGAGCTTGCTGAATAACTTTATCAGTCAATGTAAAATCAAATTTTCCTTCTTGAGGTTCTATCAACTCCCAATATGCAGGAACAAGAACTGTATTTAATTTCATCCGTTCTAACTTAGGAAATATAACTTCTATATCTTCTACTGCAGAAGCTGAAGAATTACCTAATTCTCCCCCTAGTATCAAAAATGGGGTAGCATCAACAAGTAGTTGAGTGGCAGTACCCTGTTTTTGTAAAATACTCGTTTGTCCTTGTACATATTGACTAACGATTAAACTAAAAACGAATATTAGAAGTATGTTCTTCATTGTAAGTTTAAGAGTTAAAGTAGCGTTTATCACTTAAGCAAAAGTAGCATCTATTGCCTTATATAAATGTTTGATATGTTACATAGTTTGTTTGTAAGGTTACATACAATCTCTGAAAAGTTACAAATAGTATCGAAAATCGTACTTATAGCACAAGTAAAGGATTTGGCAAGACTTAAACACTTGCCAAATCACTTTTCTTATCTATTCAATATAGCACATATTATTTATTCTTATTCCAGTCTTCACCATTAAAATCTCTACTAATGTCATATCCAGCAATACCATCACAAACTCCTTTGTATGCGTGCTTACGTCCGTAGCTTGCATCAAAAATATTTGGAGCATCATTGCTAATCCAATATTCATGTTCGCGTTTATGATCGGTTAATGACCAAATTGTAATTCCCGATTGCTGATTTTGAGGAACATATTCTTTATAAGAATCAAATATCATTTGATATACTTCAGCTTGTTTTGCTAGTTCAGAAACAGAAGGTGTAGTTGTTCCAACTTTCACATCTAGCTCAGTCACACGAATCAACTTACCTGTTTGTGCCATTGTTTTAAACATTGCATCTATATCTTCTCTAGTGATATTGGTCGATACGTGCATTTGAGTACCAATACCATCCACTCGTTGTCCATTCTGTTCGATATAATCAACAAGCTGAATGAGTGTAGCTAATTTGCCTGGATTGGTTTCAAGATTATAATCATTTACATAAAGCATTGCATCTGCAGGAGCATACTTACGTGCATACTCAAAAGCTTTAACTACATATTCTTTACCAATATAATATCCCCAATAGAAATGGTCATCAGCCCAATTTAAATTCAATCCACTATTGGGATCCTCAATAGGTGCTGTATCTGGAACATCATCACCATTAGACATAAAATTACCATCAATACCTCTCCATAATGCATTATCGGTAATCGGTTCATTAATAACATCCCACTCTTTTACTCGACCATTGCAATGTTCAAACATATCCTTAATCCAGGCCTCCATTGCTGTCAATAAAATCTCCTTCTTTTCTTCAGCACTCTTAAATTTATAAGTAATGCCACCAGCTCTTGTTGTAGCATATGATGAAGGAGTTGCTACTTCTTTTTTCTCACCAAACTTAATGTTATCAACATAATAATCACCAGCTACCTTTCCGAAGTTAATGCACAATCTAGTCATGCCTTCTTTTGTACATGTAAATTCACCCTCAAAAGGAACCCAAGTGTTAGTAGAAGTAGAAATAGAGACATACCCTTCACCGCTATAAGTTGTTGGATTTTGTATTTGCATGGTAAAGTCAGGATTTTCAACTGTAGCTTTTACCCAAGCTTGATACATATATGTTTTACCAACAACCAACTCTTCGGGTAAGGTGTATGCAGCTTGTGCACTCCAAGAATCAGCATCTGCTGGATTAGTCAAAACCATACAATAATCACTATTGTAACCTTCTCCTTGAGTTGAGATAGAGCGAGAAGAGTTATTCCCCCAACCTCCCCAAGAATTAAGAGTACCATCTTCAAACTTTCCATTATCACCGAGTAGATTAGTCATTTTTTCTTCAATTTTCTTTCCAAACTTGAAGTTATCAATATAATAATCGCCACTGATTTTACCAAAGTTTATCAAAATGCGATCTACATCATCTTTTGTACAAGTATATTCGCATTGACATAATACCCAAGTATTACTTATATCGAAATTATTATATCCCTCTTGACTTTGATAAGTAGTACTATTTTGAGTCTGAACTTGTAGTCCCCCCGAACCGTTTGCTATACGTGCCATAAATTGAAAAACATAAGTAGTACCTACTTCCAAATACTTATCAAATGTACAAGCAGCTTGAGCATCCCACATATTACCATCTTTAGGGTTAGAAAGCTTCATCGCATAATCACTCTCATAACCTTCGCCTTTTTCAGAAATTGATTTCACAGGACCATTTCCTCCCCAGCATCCCCAAGGGTTTGTGGTACCATCTTCAAAGTCAGAATTGCCCACAATGTTTTCACAAACATCATCACCGTTAGTTTCAACAACAACTTCAGGAGCGATAAGAGATTTTAAATAAGATTGTCTTTGTTGAGTATGCCAAATAAAATTATGTCCATAGATTTTTATATCCGAAGGAACAGCATCGAAGAAAGCGTCAATAGTTGTAAAATCTAGACTACCATCATTTCTAACCACAGAAGAGTGTTTCATTGCATTCCCTGTGGTTATCATCTGAAAATTATCATTAGCAACCTGTCTATAATCAGCATCATTGATATAAAGATCGGCTCCCAAACCAATACCAACTGTCATGTGTGGAGCATGGGTTTGCACATAGCTCTTTATGAAATCATAATTAGCTATTTTTTCAGCTAAAGCAAGTGGAATTTCCGAAAGGTTAACCTCGTTATGACCATCAGGGGTTCCCCACTCCATCTTATCATCGTCACAGCTACCCAACAATATTGCACTAGCCATAACCGGAAGGATGAATTTATATAGTTTCATATCGTTATTTTTAATTGTTTCTATTATTCAGTTACGTCATCGTTGAAATCAGAGATTGAAATACTCGAGCAAGGCACTACACGCCAATTATCCAAATAAATTCTTGGAGCACATGTAACAGCAGTTACCTCAACACCTTCTAAAGTGAAATCGGTATTTACAAACCCCATCCCAAAATTCTTGTAAGTAGCAGCGTTACGGTCGTCAACTACAGTTTGAAATGTAGGATCTGTAACTTCTTTATCGGCAATAGCTGCAGCATATTTTCCCATTTGACTAAATGGAATAGTTACAGTTTGCCAACCTGTTGTCATAAAAGGTACTGTTGCACCATTCTCTATCCATGGCACATAAAATGCTGCCTGTTTATTATCAGCATCATCATCGGAACCTATACCACCATAATTAAAGTTGTTGAATAAGCAGATTTGAATATGTCCCGATCCAACCCATATCTCGGGAACGTAAACATCAAATTGAATGGCAACATCTGTAAGTGGTGTATTAGCTGGAATATAATCGTACATCCGACTCCAATCATCCAATTCATTGCCTGTTCCTGCTGTCCAACACTCAGTAGCACGTGTTTTTCCTGCAGCAATACCACCACTTTTAATCAAACGTTCAGGAATAATTGGTACACATTTGCCGCGACCAGTATTTGCAGGATCATCAACCAAGTCATCATCATTGATCATTGAGCCCGTTTCACTCCAACTCCAATAACCCTGATCACCTTTACCATCGAAATCTAATATCATACAATCAGTATAATTAAAATAAGCCGGAGTTGCTGCAATTCCATTGGCTCCTTCTGAATAAACTGAGCCACCAGCTGTAATCCCTGAAGGCATAATAAATGAATACCACTCACCATCTTCATCACTTTCGACTTCTGATACAATACTTCCATCAGGCAAAGTCACAGATGATGTTTCATGCAAACCATTTCCGTAGACAATTACTTTTTCACCTGCTTGAGGTAAGGTATTGCTTACACTACTAATAGTAGGAGAAGCAGAACGAATAATAAATGAATAAGAAGTTTCTGTTTTATCTTTTACAAAACGAATAATATTTCTTACATCATCTTCAGCATCTACAACTGGAGTTTTAGAATGGATACTTACCAACATCGACTGATTGGTAATATAAGCTACGTTGAAATAGGTATCATATCCATTAATATAAAGTTTCTTCAAACCCAGAAATCCTTCACCTTCTATACGAATGAGTTGCCCTAAACGAGCAAAATCAACTGGACGGTCAGGTACAATAGACTTATAATCTTCCAAATAAATCTGTTTTACATTAATTGGGGTGCTCTGACTAATTGTTACATCATCATCATTACAGGCTACAAACCCAACACTAATAATTACTGCACACAACAGTCTTATATAATTTAATCTTTTCATATCTATATTAATTTAAAGTTTAGTTATATAAATCCTCCGTATTAACTTCCTTAGCTTCAAAAACATAAGCTATAGTTTCGAGTTCTCCATTTGCATTTGATTTCAGATAATGATTCTTATTTTGATCAACATCAGACACAGGTAAAGTAAAACTTTTAGCAGTAGCCGTAGCTACTCCTTTGCCTGGAGCAACATAAGATGAGCTAATTTCATATTCGGAAAGATCTGAATTATACGAATAACCAGCATTTCTATTCTGATTATTCATATAGTTTATAACTTCTTGTTGCTTATAGTAAGCACGACGAATCAAATCAAACCAATATTGTCCTTCGAAAGCAAATTCAATGCGGCGCTCATAACGTAAATCTTCGTATCCGATAATTGACTTCGTTGGCATTCCAGCACGCTTACGAACTTCATTATAGTAATATAAAGCTGTAGCATCTGAAGTTGTAAGCTCATTACCTAAAATGGCTTCGGCTAAATTTAAATAAACCTCGGCTACACGCAACATATGCGTGTTAATTCCACTACTTTGTTTATAACTAATACCGTTATCTTCATTGGTGCCCACAACATACTTCTTTATATTTGCGCCATTTGTACTAGCAGTTTCGGTCACACCGTAAGTATAACCTCCTCCTTTTGTGTACACCTCTGGATAGAATTCACCATAACTAGCCACTGAATAATGTTTACGGATAGCATCCTGAGAATCATATTCCGAAAATAAATCCCACGAGCAACATGTCGCACCACCCCAATTCGTTCCATCTGATACCATAGTAGACCAACCAAAGAAAGCAGTAATAGCCTGATTACATCCCCAACCAATAGCATCAGTAGAACCTTGTAACCATTGTAGTTGGAAAAGAACCTCTTTACAATTATTATTTTCTATAGCAAATAGATCACCATAATTATCCATTAAGCCATAAGCTGTATTATTTAGCACTTGCAAAGCAGCCTTTTTAGCAAGATCTAAGTAATAAACATTGCGTGTTCCTCGATTAAAGTCAGTTGCTAAATTAGAACCATTATAAGTACCATCAGTAGTAATTCCAGCCATTGATAAATAAACACGAGATAACATTCCATAGGCACTAGCTTGTGTCAGACGTCCTTTGACAGAGGCACTTTTAGGTAAGTATTTAGCTGCATATTCTAGATCACGAATGGCAAATTCAAAGACATCAGCACGAGGATTAGCTGGTATAACATAATTATTGACTAGAGTTGAAGTGTTTTCATAAATAATAGCAGCTCCCCACAATGAGCCCAAGTACCAATAAGCAGTTCCGCGCATAAAACGAGCTTCTGCTATACCTTGCAGCTTAGCAGATTCACTAACAGTTGCAGCAGAATAGGTTTTAATATTATTAATCGTGTTATTAGATTGTGCCACAACAGAATAAAGAGATCCCCAAGCCCCATCAAGTCCCTCACTCAACGAGGTTTCATTCATATTGGTATATGGATAAATGTAAGATGACCATTGTGCTGTAATATTATTTGCACGTCCATCTCCCATTCCATAATAAAACTTTTCATTAAAAGTAGCCGATACATAGTTGTATAATGGAGCTGTAGCTGCTGCAACTGCCTCATCCGAATCAAAAAAAGTTTCTTGATTCAAGCTTGTAGTATTTTCCTGATCAAGAAAATCTTCGCAACTACTAAGAGCCAGACTTGTAAGCAAGATTGATATATAAATATATTTATTTTTCATTGTTTTTCAATTTTTAAATTAGAATGAAACATTTAAACCAAAGGTATACATACGTGGTGAAGGATAACGACCATAATCCAACCCGCTCATTAATGCATCACCATACATACATCCAACTTCAGGATCTAATCCCGAATAGTTTGTCCAAGTATATACGTTTTGTAAATTCATATAAACCTTAAGATTTTGCAAGCAAATCTTATTTATCCACTTTCTAGGGAAAGTATAGCCTAATGAAATATTTTGTATACGAATGTAAGAACCATCTTCTATATATAAATCACTTACACGGTTGTTTGCATTGGTAGTTGATGCAGAAAGTCTTGGTAGTTTAGTTCTTCCCGCATTAGATACGTATAGATTACGAAAATCATTAGGACCATTAGGATCAATAAGTTCTACAACAGCGTAGTTAGCTGCACTTTTCAATAAATTACTATTCACTCTAACATTTTCTATCCAACGGCGATTATAATTTAACACATCATTACCGTAAGATCCTGATAAAAATATAGTGAGATCAAAACCTTTCCAAGAAACAGTATTTCCAAATCCCCAAGTAAATTTAGGTTCTGGATTACCTATAAAAGTACAGTCACTATTATTTATAACTCCATCCCCATTAAGATCAGCAAAAATATAATCTCCAATCCATGTTTTACCTTCTTCAATAGCTGATCCTTCAGGAATTGCTACAGGTTTTACATTACCATTACCATCTTTATAATAGAAGTCTTCACCTTTATCAAAACGACCAATAACTTTATATCCCCAGAATTGCCCAATAGGTTGTCCAACAACAGTACGAGTTACTACATTATTATCATCACCTACGCTAAATGTTTTTTCAATAGAAGCGCTTTCTGTATCTAGACTCAACACTTTATTACGATTCAAAGAGAATACCAAATTTGATCGCCATTGAACTCCTTTACGATCTATATTGACTGTATTTAAAGTAAATTCAACACCTTTATTTCGCAGTGATCCAACATTCGCCCATGGGTTTGAAGCAGCACCGTGTCCAGCAGAGCCTAAATAGGAAGGTAAGGGAAGTTGAAGCAGTAAGTCTTTAGTTTTTTTATAATAAAAATCCGCAATAAACTCGATACGATTTCCAAGTAAGTTAACATCCAGACCAATATTAGACGAATAAGTAGTTTCCCATTTTAAATTAGGATTTGCAGTATTTCCATTTAACACACCGGTACCCCATGGAGTTGTTTTCGATGAAAGTAAAGCCATATAAGCCCAATTTTCAACATTTTGATTTCCAGTAGCTCCCCATCCAAAACGTAGTTTCAAATTATTTAAGATATCATTATCTTTCAAAAACTTCTCATTGCTTACTTTCCAAGCTACAGCAGCAGATGGGAACCATCCCCATCGATTGCCTTTAGCAAATTTAGATGATCCGTCACGACGAAGAGTTCCAGTTATTAAATAACGATCGTCGTAAGAGTAGAATGCACGACCAAAATAAGACAGAAGAGAGCTATTTGTTTTAGTACCTGTTCCACTTGATTTTGTCACATCACCAGCACTAGGGTCATGAGCTGAATTAGAAAGAAAACCTGTTGCAGCACTTGTTTGACTTTCCCAATGAGAATGACTCATTTCTTGACCAATCATGGCTTGAATATAATTCTTCTTTAAAAATGCCTTATCATAAGTCACAAAGTTTCTCCAACTCCAGTATTTTGTATTAACAGCTGTCCATTTACTTGTACGTGTGTTATTTTCAAGAACACCAAACTGATAATCAGGCTCATAATAATAGAATTTATTGATATTATAATCTGCACTAAGCTCAGTCTTTAGTTTTAATCCATCAATAATTGTGGCTTCTAAATATACATTTGTACGGAAGTTTACTTTCTTATTATAATTCTCGCGAATAGATGCCAAAGCAACCGAATTAACCGGCATCCAAACATCATCTGGGCCATCAAATGAGCCATCAGCATTTGAAACAGCAACAGATGGCTGTTGTTTTAAGGCATTCATTATCACATCTTGATCTGTACCTACACGTTGCTTTGAATCGGCTAAAGAGAAGTTAATACCACCTTTAAGCCATTTTTTCATTTGTGCGTCAATATTAGAACGAAGAGATAAACGTTTAAAGCCAGAACCAATAGCAATACCATTTTGATCTAAATAGCCACCGCTAATGGCATATGTTACAGACTCACATCCTCCTGAAATCGATAAATTCTGTCCCATAGTAAATGCATTTCTAAATAGCTCATCTTGCCAATTTGTACCCATTCCTAACATGTCAGGACGAACAAAGGCACTACTTTGAGTCACAATTCCAGCTTCTGCACGAGCATTATGATGAATGGCATACTCTTGAAGGTTCATCATATCAAGTTGTTTGGGCATAGATTGCCAACCATAATAACTATCATAAGTAATTGTAGCAATACCAGCTTGACCGCGACGGGTAGTTAACATAATTACACCATTTGAGGCCCTAGCACCATAAATAGCGGTTGCTGAAGCATCTTTTAATACATCCATCGAAACAATATCCGAAGGATTAATGCTAGATAATGGATTACTAGTCTCATCGTCTGAGGTTGAATCAACAACAACACCGTCAATCACAAAAATAGGTTGATTGGTTGAGTTTAGTGAATTGACACCACGAATACGTATTGCAGAACTCGCACCTGGAGTTCCTGAATTTGCTTGGATCATCACACCAGCAGCACGTCCTTCCAACACTTGATCGATTGAGGTTGGAACCGACTTTTTGATTGCCGCATCATTGACTGATACAACAGAACCAGTTAAATCTGAACGTTTCATTTGTCCATATCCTACTACTACAACTTCATCAAGTAATTCTGTGTCTTCTTTTAAGGTAATTATAAGCTGACTTTTTCCATTCACTGGTATCTCAACCTTTTTATACCCTACAAAAGATACTTCAATTACACTGTTAGAAGGTAATTTAATTCTAAATTCGCCATCTAAATTGGAAACAACACCATTGTTTGTACCTCTTTGTACAACGCTCGCACCAATAATAGGCTCTCCGGATTGATCTTTGACCACACCGTTCACCACGATATCTTGCGAAAATGCCCAGATAGGAATCAGGCAAAAAAGAAATAATAACCTGATAGGTTTAATTAATTGATTTGTGCATTTCATAATGAAATTAGTTTAATGAATAACAATAAAACTCTCTTTCTTAAAAATAAGGATAACGTAAAAACGAAAATAAAATGATTAATTACTTTTCATAGAAAGATTAAATTAAGTATTAAACAACTCTATTTTACTTAAGCAAAATTAGTACTAAATATTAATTTATGTTTTTTATATTGTTTCCTATGTTACCTAATAATGTTACATCACTTGTTTGTATGTTACAAACATTATTCAGGATGTAACATTATTAATACTAGGAAAATAAGAAACAATATATTAGGTTTATTTATATCGAATAATTATTTTTGCTCAACACTTTTTAATACTATCACAAAGACATGAATTCAAAAATATATCTATTTATATTTTATATATCTATTTGTTTATCATCAGTTAATGCACAAATTGGTCGATATTATTCTTCAGATAAGGAGTTATCTAGCAGTCTCATAAATCAGCTTTTTCAAGATAAGCAAGGCTTTATATGGATTGCAACTGAATTTGGATTAAACAAATATGATGGATATCGTTTTTTCAACTATATACACCAGCCTGAAGATGAAACCACCATCAAA
>DKPL01000034.1:1194-1764 GCA_002471185.1 Bacteroides sp. UBA7335 | reverse complement strand
CTGAAGATGAAACCACCATCAAAAATAATTATGTAAGAACTCTTTTTGAAACAGAAGAAAAAAGATTGCTTATTGGATGTATTAATGGATTAATGGAATACAATAGAGAAGAAGATTATTTTATTGAAATCCCTTTATTCCGCGATAACAAGCAAGTATATCCACATATTGCACAACTATGTCAATTAAACAATGGAGATATTTTAATAGCAACAGTAGGACAAGGTATTTTTAAACTTGACACCCAAATAAATAAAGCTTACTCACATGATTTGATAATGAATAAAATAGATTATTATTATCACAATAGTATTTATGAAGATGCCAATCATAACATTTGGATTGGAACAGAGAATAATGGACTCATTGGCTATTTTCCTAAGACTGATAAAATTGGAATTTATAAATATCCCAATATTAGCGATAACAATATTTCGGCAATTATTGAAGACGAAAAAGGAAACCTTTTAATTGGAACAAAACGTGGATTATCTAAATATGATAAGAAAAGAGATAAATTCATCGCTATTAACGGAACTAAAACTGATGACTTATCTATCTATTGTCTCT
>DKPL01000034.1:0-1008 GCA_002471185.1 Bacteroides sp. UBA7335 | reverse complement strand
TTGTCTCTCATTGGTAAACAATCAAGTTTTAGTTGGTACAGATGGACAAGGATTAAAAATATACAATTCAGATAACAATACAATAGATGATATCAAATTAAATTCTGCCCCCATTGATTTTTCAAATGGTAAAGTGCACTCTATCTTAAGAGACAACAATGATAATTTATGGATTGGGTTATTCCAAAAAGGAATTGTTCTCATTCCTAAGTTAATAAACCCATTTCATTACTACGGAAGCAAATCTATTTTTGACAATCCAATAGGAGAAAGTTGTGTTATGTCTATTTACGAAGATAGCAACAATAATATTTGGGTAGGAACAGACAATGAAGGGTTATTTGAACTTGATCAAAACGGAAAACAAATACGACACTTACAACCTAATAGACTAACTGGTGCTATAGCAAATACAATCATGTGCACTTTTGAAGATTCAGAAGGTAACTTTTGGATTGGTTCTTACTCTAAAGGTATTGCAAAACTAAATAGAAGTACAGGATTATGCGAATATACTTTGCCGATAAAAAATGAAAAAATATTTTCGATTACCGAAGACAGAGATAAGAATTTATATATTGCAACTTATGGCTCAGGATTTTATAAATACAATTTAATAACCAAACGAATAGACCATTATGAATCATCCAAAGATGAAAAAAATGATTTAAGCCGAAATGAATTGGCTAATGATTGGATTAATTATATTTTTTGCGATAAAGAAGGACTTATCTGGCTAGGACATTATAAAGGAGTTAGTTGTTTTAATCCTAAAACAGAAAGCTTTATCAACTTCAAGAACTGTAACACAATCATCACCAATAAAGTAGGTTATGTGATTACAGAAGATTATAAAGGAAATATTTGGGCTGGAACCACAGATGGACTTTATTATTTTGATAAAAGAACCGAAGATTTAACGATTTATACACAAGAACATGGTTTACCCAATAATGTGATATGTGGTATTTGTGAAGATAAGTCCTTCTTTATCGCAAAAAATATAAT
>DKPL01000039.1 GCA_002471185.1 Bacteroides sp. UBA7335 | reverse complement strand
AGATTAAATGATTTATGATTTCACTACAAATCTATAGAAGGTTGTGCTATAAAAACAATAGAGCATTGTGTTAAACTGCTTTATTCCCTGATTAATAGCTTATTGTATCTATTATATTCTCAATTATTATTGTCTTCTAAAACTTTGAGTAAGATATAATCGAGTAGGAAAAAATCATAGAGATGAACCGAAAACATGATGGAGAACGATATATAAACACCTTTGATGGGTGACATCACCTTCTCACAATGCTTTATGCTGACAGAGATTCGCAAATTGGATCATATTTGGCTTGAAAGTCTTTCACACGGCAGTACCTTATCAGATGCAAATGCTAGACGTCCAGTATGTTTCTTTGAGAATGTGTATCATGATTTATACGAGACTAACAAAACACCCCTTAGCTCGAACAGCCGAAACAATGGTAGTGAAGCCTAGATGAAGAAGCCTCGAATCATAGATTCCACCACGATATCACTATTCTCTAATATCATCTTCAAGGGTGTTGGAAGGCATCCTAAAACAGGAAGAAAGAAAGGCGGAATAAAGATGCATACTATCATCAATACCAACGAGTGTGTGCCTTGTGATGTAAAGTCCACGTCGGCTGCTACTAACGACTTTGATATGAGTTTAGAAGATATTGTCCACATTTATCGCAGAATATGACTTATAGAATTGATCTTCAAAGAAATAAAGCAGAATTTACCTCTTCGTTACTTTTACGACGAGAGTGCAAACACCGTTAAAATCGAAATTTGGGTTACATTAATAACCAACCTCCTCATGACGTTGTTACAAAAACGTCTTGAGAGACCATGTAGTTTCTCCGGATTGGCAACAATGATGAGAATTGTATATTAATACATTCTTTGAAAGTCCTAACTAAGATCTGAAGAACATGCTAAAAGTGGCTGCTGAATCCCCTCCTCTAGAGACTGCTTTTTGAACTTATGTACTTGTCTACATATAAATTGTGTCCACTCATATGTTTCAGCGAGTTGAACACAATTCTTTATGTTTTAACGGACAGTAATAATTAAAAATATTGTCTTTAGTTTAGCATAAAGAAAATTTGCAAATAGAACAAACATAACAAACAAAAACGCAGAAGGATATTTTATTATCTTTCTGCGTTTTATATCATGAAGTTATATACAGTTAATCCATGTTTATCACCAATGGATTGCGAACTTCTTGAGTAAAGTCGGCCACATATTGATTCCATTGCTCAGCAGTTTGAATAGCCGCTTTGCTCCATGCTGAACCAAAATAGTAAGTATAATCAGAACCCGGTGTATAATCGCTGATAGCCAATACATGACCATCGGCACCACCGCGAAGTTCGTTTTTCTCTTTTTCAGAGAATAAAACCACTTTGGCATCAACCAAAGGAGCTGGGAATGCAGCACCAACAAAAATTAAACCGTTTCCTGCAGTTGCATTGTCGGTTGGATCAACGTAAGTGATGTAACCTTTTTTAGCTTCGGTAGCCACTACAGCTTCCGACTCGGGTTGGTGAAGCACCAAACCTGTAACTACAGGAGTTACTTGCGAAAGATTGCTGAATGTGATAACAGCCTTGTTCATATATGAGCCTGAATCCAATGAAATCAAGCGAGTTTCAACTACGTTTGAATCGGCTTTTACAGTCATTGGGTTATACACTAACTTCACTGTAAAACGAAGTGGACCGTTGTCTAAAATCTCTTGTGTTTTGTAAGCCCATGGGTAGATGATTGAGTCGTTTACCATCAACGCATTTGTACCACCACCAAGGGTTGGACCAACTTTATAGCAATCTAAACCATTGCCATGGTCAACGTGATAAGAAACTGATTGATAAAGAGCTTTAGCAGCTTCCGGATCTTTCTTTTTTAACTCAGCAATTTGAGCTTTTGTTTCGGGATTCAACTCGGCAGCATAGCGAGCTTCAACCACCGGTTCGGTAGTGTTGTATTTAGTCCAAACGTCATATCCAAAAGCACGTTCGTTGTTGGCTTGTAAGGCAGGACCATAAGCACGAAAAGCAACCAAATCATTCTCCCAAGCTACATCGTCTGCACGTTCAGGATAGTGACGTCCGTAAGCAGTAGTAGCAAAAACCTCAGGAGTTCCTACTTTAATCTTGTAAGTTGAGGAGCCTTTGGCTTTCACACTAACAGGAAAAATAACTTTCTCATCGTAAGTAATCTGATAAGGTACTTGCTGACCATCTTCATTCAATACAATGATTTGAGCAGTGTCAGCCAAACATAGTTTTTTAGATACTTCTTTCATACCCACTTCTGCCAGCTCACCGGCACGATCCATATCAATGGGGTTGTTAACAGTAATGGTTACTGTCTTGTCGCAATCGCCACAGGCAAAGCAAAGTAGCGCTGTTGCAAACAGGAATAATACTTTTTTCATTTTGCTTTAATTGATTTATATAAGTCGAAAAAAGGGTGTAACAAAAACCAACTCGCTACCCTACCATACCAATGGTATGAAATATAGCGTCAGTTTGTTTTTGCCACACCCTCCTATATCAGGTTATATGCAATATAACTTATTATTTAGGTTGTTTACCGATGTAAGCCAAGATACCACCATCAACATACAAGATATGTCCGTTTACGAAATTAGAAGCCTCTGAAGCAAGGAATACTGCAGGACCAGCCAAATCTTCAGGAGTACCCCAACGAGCAGCAGGAGTTTTAGCAATGATAAACGAATCGAATGGGTGACGTGAGCCATCTGGTTGAACTTCGCGCAAAGGTGCTGTTTGAGGAGTTGCAATATAACCAGGGCCAATACCATTACATTGGATGTTGTGTTCGCCATACTCTGAAGCAATGTTCTTAGTAAGCATTTTCAATCCACCCTTAGCCGCAGCATAAGCAGAAACAGTCTCACGACCCAACTCACTCATCATAGAGCAGATGTTGATAATCTTTCCGTGACCTTTCTTCATCATTGAAGGAATTACAGCTTTTGCAACAATGAAAGGACCGTTTAAGTCGATATCGATAACTTGACGGAACTCAGCAGCGCTCATTTCGTGCATAGGTACACGTTTGATGATACCTGCATTGTTAACCAAAATATCAATAACGCCAACTTCTTGTTCGATTTGAGCAACCATAGCGTTAACTTGATCTTCGTTAGTTACGTCGCAAACATAACCTTTAGCATCGATTCCAGCTTCTTTGTAAGCAGCCAAACCTTTGTTTACGAACTCTTGGTTGATGTCGTTGAAAACAACTTTAGCACCGGCACTTGCAAAAGCAGAAGCCAAAGCGAAACCAATACCGTAAGAAGCACCAGTAACAAGAGCAATCTTACCGTCTAATGAAAAGTTTACCATAATTTCTATTATTTAATATTTTAGATAATTAGTTGATTATATCTGATACAAATGGAGGTGCATTTTTACTTCATGCACCACCCTGTATCGTCTTTATTGAGATGATTATTTCAAATCTGTGATTAAAGAGAAGTCTTGATCTCCGTAGTCAAGGTTCTCGCCACCCATACCCCAAATGAAAGTATAGTTGTGAGTAGCTGCAGCTGAGTGAATAGACCATTCTGGAGAAAGAACAGCTTGATCACCCTTCATCCATACGTGACGAGTTTCATCAACTTCGCCCATAAAGTGACATACTGCTTGATCTTCTGGAACTTCAAAATAGAAGTAAGCTTCCATACGACGGCTGTGAACGTGTGCAGGCATAGTATTCCATACGCTACCTGGTGCCAACTCTGTCATACCCATTTGCAACTGGCAAGTAGGCAATACTTGGTTTACCAACATCTTGTTGATGTTACGGTGGTTAGAACCTTCTAGAGAACCCATTTCTGCAACAATAGCGTCAGCTTTAGTCACTTTTTTATCAGGATAGTTGCAGTGTGCAGTTAGTGAGTTGAAGTAGAATTTAGCAGGATGTGCAGCATCTTTGCTTTCGAAAGTCACTTCACGATCGCCCGAACCTAGATACAAAGCTTCTTTGAAGCCCAATTCAAATACGTTGTCGCCAGCTTTTACAATACCAGGTCCGCCTACATTGAAAATACCAATTTCGCGACGAGTAAGGAAATAAGGAGCTTTCAATGGGTCGATAGCTTCAAGTGTCAACACTTCGCCAACTGGCATTGCACCACCTACAACCATACGGTCGTACATTGAATAAACCATATTTACTTCGTTAGCAGTAAATACATTTTCAATTAAAAAGTCACGGCGAATTCTTGCGGTGTCATAGCTTTTTGCATCTTCTGGATTCGAAGCATAGCGAATTTCGTAGTTCGTTTTCATAATTCTATTTTAATTAAAATGATAATACTTTGATTATTAAAAATGTGCACTAAGACTATATCGTTTACGTACACAATGCAAAAATAGAAAAAGAAAACGGCAAAACATTATAATTTTGTGCTTATTAGCTGCTAATATTGTTCAAGAATATACTACGATTGTATTATTTAACATACAATAATGAAGAATGAGACTCACTAACTAGTGAAAAGCAAAAAGCGCCCTACTCTATAATTGATAAAAGAGGTTGAAAAGGGATCATACTGAAATCCTGAGG
>DKPL01000077.1:20094-20921 GCA_002471185.1 Bacteroides sp. UBA7335 | reverse complement strand
ATCCCAATACAGCTCCCAGCAATCCTACACATACCACTACTGCAGCCGTAAGAGATGGAATTCCACCAATGGTTTTGGTTACTTCCATGGCAATGGGAGTAGTGACCGATTTGGGAGCCAACGATAAAATAACTTCCTGTGAAGCTCCCATCCATTTGGCGATAAGTACTACCGATACAATACCCACAAAGCACCCTGCCAATTGCGATAAAAGAATAGGCAATAGTTGCTTTTTTATGGTTTCAAGTTGCAAATAAAGAGGTACACCTAAGGCTACCACTGCCGGTTTCAACCAAAACTCAATTAAATGTCCTCCTTTGTTATAAGTCTCATAACTGATGTTGGTAGCCTTTAAAAATACAATAAGAATGGCAATGGTCAACAATATGGGATTAAGAAGAAGAATTCCAGTGCGCTTTTGAAGTATTTTGGCGAAAAAGAAAATACCAAAGGTGATTGCTAAAAGAAAAAACTCATTATCAATAAATCTCATTTTATTTTTCTGATTAGTTGATGAATCCATCCTGTGACAATAAGCACAAGAAGTGTACTGATTACGGTAGCTGTTACAATAGGAAGTAGTTGCGCTTCGATAATGTCAAAATAGAGCATTAAAGCTACCCCCGGAGGGATAAAAAAGAATCCGAGATTGGCTACTAAGAAATCGGATAAACCTTTAACCCACTCTAACTTTATCCATTTCAATTTTAAAAAGAGTGTAAGCAAAAGCATACCGATAATACTTGAAGGGAGTTTTATCCCTGTGAGGTAAATGATTAGCTCGCCTAAGGCTAAGCAACCAAATAAAATTGCGCATTGACGTATCA
>DKPL01000077.1:9023-19907 GCA_002471185.1 Bacteroides sp. UBA7335 | reverse complement strand
CGTATCATAAATATAGAATTATGTCGGTGTGAAACGATGCAAAGTTAGGAAAATGTCTGAAAGAGTAGACATTTGTCACTATAATCCGTGATTGAAATAATAAATTTATATTTTGGTGTTAAAAAAGTTGTTATTTCTTAATTTGAATGTTGAATAAATATTTATTTTTGCGTAAAGGTGTAATCTAAATGAGTAATAATCACAATATTAATTTATTATGAAAAGAAAACTATTAATTTGTATTTTAACAATGATGGGCTTCATTGTAGTAGGTAATCTTTATGCTCAAGACAAAGCTACAAAAAAAGATTATAAGCAAATTGCAAAAACAGACAAAGTGCTCAATAATGAGATTAAAAAGAAATCAATAAAAGAAGCTCGTTCGGAAGCTAAGAAATTAACCAAGGAAGGATTTAAAACACCTATTGGTAAATTGTCACTAGATAAACAACTGGAAAATGCATGGCAAAAACAAGTAGAAATGACTCCGAATGGAGAGCCTACTTGGTATGTCGCTTCATCAAGATCTATTGGTGGAAATCAATCAGCAGCTTTTTTGCAAGCTACAAATGCTGCAAAAATTGAATTGGCTGGACAAATCCAAACACGTGTTTCTCAACTTATTGAGGCTAAAGTGGCTAATGATGATATGGGACAAGAAGAAGCAGCTAGTCTTTCGAGTGTTGTAGCTGCCAGCAAAAGTGTTATATCGGCTAATTTAGGGCGAGTTACACCGTTGGTTGAAGTCTATAAAACGCTAGATAATAAAAATGTAGAGGTGATGGTGACGTTGGGATATAGTATGGAGGCAGCCAATCAAGCTGCAATTGATGCAATTCGCAAGGAGCTGTCAAAAAAATCAATAGAATTGGCTGATGAGCTAGGTAAATTAAGTAAATAATCTTTTTCTCGTTGGGCTGCTTTTGTTTGCTAGAAGCTTATTTGCTCAAAATGTAGTTAAAGTTAAGGGGCAAGGTTGATAGCAAGTTAGTGAAGAAACGACTTTGAAACAAGCTGAAGAATACCCTTTTATTTAGGCTAAAAAGAGTGCTCTATCTAAAACTGAAGTGGTGGAAAGCGCCTAGCCCGTATTTGACTAAATTGCTCAAAATGACGGATAGAAACAGCTTGATGCCTATTCTCTAGTGAGTGTACTTTTTTATTGGTGGTATGGTTAATATCACCAATAAAAAGTAGAAGAGTGCTGGAGTGTTGATTTAAAACATCTTTTTTAATAGATTGATGCTACTGTTTAAAAAATCAGCAAATAGATACCTGTATGCTCTCGATGTAGAGGATTTGAAACTCTTTATAAAGAGGGTGACATATTTGCCTGTAAGCTAAAAGTTTTTGAATCAAACTCCTACTTTATGGCATTGGTCATGAACGAATTAATATCATGATGGTTGCTACAAAAGAGAGTATACCCTTTACAGAAGAAGTTACTTATGAAACTATTCTTATAAAATAAAGCAATATTAAATATAGAGTTGACATGGCAAATAAACTTGTTTTTGTAATAACTGCTATTGTGTTGTCCCTGACTTCGATTCGTGGATATGCACAGGATATCGATTTTGAGAAAGTGTTTGATGATTTTCAGACCAATCAACAAATCGAGTTTGATGATTTTAAGAATAAAGCAGATGCTGAATTTGAGGTCTTCTTACGTGAAACTTGGACCAAGTTTGATGCTTCCGCTCCAGAACTTCCTATTGAACGCCCTGAACCAATCAAGCAACCTATACTTGATCAGACTATACCTGATGCTGCTCCAGTTGAAATAAAACCAGCTTTATCTCCCCTAGTTGATAAACCCATTCCGGGAATATATAAACCGGGTCAGCCTTATGTTTCGGTAAAGATAGCTAAACCTACTGTTCCAGTGCTACCAACTGCAATGCCTCGTCGGACAATTAACTTTTATGCTACCCCTTATGACATAACTACTTTTGCAGTCGAGGATATAAGGTTGACTGGTAATAAAGAGGGAGATGTGGCTGATGCTTGGGCAAAACTTTGCAAAGCAAACCATGAATCATTAATTGAAGATTGTATGACATTACGTGAAAGTAAGAGGCTTAGCGATTGGGCATACATTCAGCTAACAAAGACAATTGGTCAACAACTGTATGGCGTATCAAATACCAATGAAGTTGCATTTTTACAAATGTTTATTCTTAGTAAATCGGGATATAAAGTACGTTTGGCTAAAATCAATGAGAAACTAAAATTAATGATTGCTCCTGCAGGTTCATTGTATGGAATGCCATTTGTCGTAATAGATGGTACGAAGTATTATATATATGATGCAGAAAAAGTAAGTGGCTCAATGGGAGTATATACTTATAAGCAAGATTTTGCTAATGCACTAAATTATATCTCGTTAGAAATGAATCAATTGCCAGAGCTTGCTCATGAACCTATTGATAGATCGATAAATTTAAGTGATGGTAAAGTATTGCTTCAAGCAGTAGTGAATAAAAATTTAATCGATTTCTATAAAGATTATCCACAATGCAATGTGGATGTGTATTATCGTACTCCAATGAGTGTAGAACTAAAATCAGCCATTTATCCAATATTGCAACAAGCTATTGATGGTAAAAATCAAGAGGATGCTGCCAATGCTTTAATTGAATTTGTTCAATCGGGTTTTGAGTATTTGACCGATGGAGAGCAGTTTGGCTATGAAAAACCATTTTTTATTGATGAAAATTTCTTTTATCCTGCTTGCGATTGCGAAGATCGCTCTATACTCTATGCAACCTTAGTTAAAGATCTTCTAGGGCTTGAGGTGGTTTTACTAGATTATCCTAATCATATAGCTACTGCAGTTTGTTTTACCGATGATATTCAAGGTGATTATATTATATTGGACGATACAGATAAGTATTTAATTTGTGATCCTACTTATATTGGCGCCTCAATTGGTAGGTGCATGCCAAACTTTAAAAATGTCTCTCCTGAAATTATAAGATAATGTTAAATGATGTAATTTGATAAGAAACAGAATAAAAAACAACTTGTTTTGCAATGTAGATATTGCAATATTGTGTATTTTTGTGGCCGATAACAATCAACTTCCTGAATTATCACAATATTAAATATCTATGCTTAATTTAATTAATTCGATTGTTGAGCGTGCTAAAGCCGATCGCCAACGCATTGTTCTTCCTGAAGGTACTGAAGAACGTACCTTAAAAGCTGCCAATCAAATCTTGACAGACGAAGTTGCTGACCTTATTCTTTTGGGTAACCCAGATGAAATTCATGCAGCTGCAACAAAGTGGGGATTAGGTAATATTGGTAAAGCTACAATTATCGATCCTACAAACCATGCTAAAAAAGAAGAGTATACTCAATTGTTATTTGAAATCCGTAAATCAAAAGGATTAACAATTGAAGACGCTCGCAAATTGGTTGAAAATCCTTTATATTTAGGTTGTCTTATCATTAAAAACGGTGATGCTGATGGACAGTTGGCTGGTGCTAAGAATACCACTGGTGATGTACTTCGTCCAGCTTTGCAAATCATCAAAACAACTCCGGGTATTACTGTGGTTTCTGGTGCAATGCTATTGTTGACTCATGCTCCTGAATTTGGCAAAAACGGTCTTTTGGTTATGGGTGATGTGGCAGTAACTCCAGTTCCTGATGCTGCTCAAATGGCTCAAATTGCAGTTTGTACTGCTCAAACAGCAAAAGCTGTTGCTGGTATTGAAGAGCCCAAAGTAGCAATGTTAAGCTTCTCTACTAAAGGTTCTGCTAAACACGAAGTGGTAGATAAAGTAATCGAAGCGGTTAAATTAGCAAAAGAGTTGGATCCTAATTTACAAGTAGATGGTGAGCTACAAGCTGACGCTGCTTTGGTTCCTGAAATTGGTGCAAGCAAAGCGCCGGGATCTACTATCGCAGGTCATGCAAATGTCTTGATTGTACCTAGCTTAGAAGTGGGTAATATTTCTTATAAACTAGTTCAACGCTTAGGCCATGCTGAAGCTATCGGACCTATCCTTCAAGGTATTGCTCGTCCGGTAAACGATTTATCACGTGGATGTTCTATCGAAGACGTTTATAGAATGATTGCTATTACTGCAAATCAAGCTATCGCTGCAAAAAAGCATGTTTAATTAAAAATAATCCAATCGAAATATGAAAATATTAGTATTGAACTGCGGAAGTTCATCAATTAAGTATAAGTTGTTTGATATGGCAACTAAAGAAGTAGTTGCTCAGGGTGGTATCGAGAAATTAGGTTTAAAAGATTCTTTCTTGAAGCTTACTCTTCCTAATGGTGAAAAGAAAGTTCTTGAAAAAGATATTCCAGAACATACAATTGGTGTTGAGTTTATTCTACAAACTTTGATTCACCCAGAGTATGGCGCAATCAAATCATTAAATGAGATTGATGCTGTAGGACACCGTATGGTTCATGGTGGAGAGCGTTTTAGCAAATCTGTATTGTTGACTCAAGAAGTTCTTGATGCTTTTGCAGCTTGCAATGATTTGGCTCCTCTTCACAATCCTGCTAACTTGAAAGGTGTAAATGCTATTACTAAAACATTGCCTTCTATTCCACAAGTTGGTGTGTTTGATACAGCATTTCATCAAACTATGCCCGAACATGCATACCTTTATCCAATTCCTTATGAATTGTATAAGAAATATGCAGTACGTCGTTACGGTTTCCACGGAACCTCTCACCGTTATGTTTCAAAACGTGTTTGTGAATTCTTGGGCGTTAATCCAGAAGAAAAGAAGATTATCACTTGCCACATTGGTAATGGTGGTTCTATCTGTGCTGTAAAATATGGTAAGTCAGTTGACACTTCAATGGGACTTACTCCACTTGAAGGTTTGATGATGGGTACTCGTTGTGGTGATATTGATGCTGGTGCTGTTACATTCATCATGGAAAAAGAAGGCTTGACTCCAACTGGTGTTTCAAACCTATTGAATACAAAAAGTGGTGTGTTGGGTGTATTTGGCAAATCAAGCGATATGCGTGAATTGGAAGATGCAGTTGCATTGGGCGAAGATCACATGGCTATTCTTGCTGATGATATGTACGATTACCGCATTAAAAAATACATCGGTGCTTATGCTGCTGCTATGGGTGGTGTTGATATCATCTTGTTTACAGGCGGTGTTGGTGAAAATCAGGCTACATGTCGTTCGGGTGCTTGCGAAGGACTTGAATACATGGGTGTGAAAATTGATGATGCTAAAAACAATGTACGTAGTAAAGAGGCTATTATCTCTACTGACGATTCAAGAGTAACAGTTTGTGTAATCCCAACTGACGAAGAGTTGTTGATTGCTTCTGATACAATGGATATCGTAGGCTAATCTATCAAGCTTTAATAATATGTGAGGCGAGGTTCCTGTTTATAAGGGTACCTCGCCTTTCTTTTTTGTGTCAATTCATTTTTAATCGATTGATAATATTCGTTATGCATTTTAATCAGTCTGTTAAAATAATCTTTTATCTTTGCAATAATTGTAAAGCTGTTTCTACTGATGAGATACTCTATTATTATCCCCGTATATAATCGTCCTGACGAGGTGGACGAACTTTTGCAAAGTCTAACCCAACAACAATTTAAAGATTTCGAAGTTATTGTGGTTGAGGATGGGTCTACGATTGACTGTAAAAGCGTTGTTGCTAAGTATAAAGACAACCTTGATATAAAATACTTTCAAAAAGCGAATTCAGGTCCCGGACAAACCCGTAATTATGGTGCTCTACAAAGTCAAGGTGAATATCTCATTATTCTAGACTCGGACTGCATACTTCCTCAAGGTTATCTTCAATCTATCGAAGATGAACTTTTGTTGAATGAATCCAATGCTTTTGGTGGACCCGATAGGGCACATCACTCATTTACCGATATGCAGAAGGCTATAAATTATTCGATGACCTCTTTTTTTACAACAGGAGGAATACGAGGCGGAAAGAAGAAAATGGATAAGTTCTATCCTCGTAGTTTTAATATGGGAGTTGAACGAAAAGTATATCAAGACTTAGGGGGATTCTCGGATATGCGTTTTGGTGAAGATATTGATTTTAGCATACGTATTTTTCAGGGTGGCTTTTCTTGTCGCTTGTTTCCCGATGCTTGGGTGTTTCATAAGCGACGCACCGATTTAAAAAAATTCTTTAAGCAGGTTTACAATTCGGGAATAGCTCGCATTGATTTATATAAAAAATATCCCTCTTCTCTTAAAATTGTTCACTTACTCCCGGCAGTGTTTACTTTAGGAGTACTAATACTTCTTATTGGGAGTTTCTTTTGTCTATATAGCTTATTGCCTATCTTATTATTCGCTTTGCTAATTTTAATTGATGCAACTATTAGAAATCATAGTTTCTTAATTGGCATCTATGCTGTTGCTGCCTCGTTTATACAGCTGATTGGGTATGGGAGTGGATTTTGGATAGCTTGGTGGCAGCGATGTGTACTTAAAAAAGAGAAGTATGAAGCTTTCAGAAAAAGTTTTTATAAATAACGCATAAGTCATGAATCACACAAACAAACTAACAATTAATCAATGGGCCGAAGAAGATCGCCCACGCGAAAAGATGATGCTAAAAGGGATTGACGCCCTTAGCGATGCAGAGCTTTTGGCCATTTTAGTAGGATCGGGCAATCGTGACGAAACTGCTGTTGAGTTGATGCGTAGGCTATTGGCTGATTGCGATAATAACTTAAATGAGCTGGCAAGGTGGGATATAAGACGTTATTCTACTTATAAGGGAATGGGACCGGCGAAAAGCATTACTATAATGGCTGCACTTGAACTTGGTAAGAGAAGAAACTTACAGATGGCTAAAGAGCGTGTTGCTATTCAATGCTCCAAAGATATATTCGATTTGTTTCATCCTTTGCTTTGCGACTCTCCACTCGAAGAGTTCTGGGCGCTTTTGCTTAATCAATCTGGTAAAGTGATAGATCGAGTACGTATCAGTATCGGTGGAATTGCAGGTACCTATGTAGATATCAGAGTGGTTATGCGTGAAGCCTTACTCCATCAAGCCACTCAGCTTGCTGTGGTTCATAATCATCCTTCGGGCAATCGTAAGCCTAGTCAAGAAGACCGAAATTTGACCGCTCGCATCAGTAAAGCGGCCGAAACCATGAACATACGGCTAATAGACCATGTTATTATCTGTGAAAGCTGTTACTACAGCTTTGCTGATGAGGGTATACTTTGAGATTTATGTTTATATTTGTACGTAATTTATTTAATATACAGCAATATGGCAAAGTTTGATATAGAAGAAAAAATAGTTGACGTACTAAAAACAGTATTCGACCCTGAAATTCCTGTTAATGTTTACGATTTAGGCTTAATCTACAAAATAGATGTGACGGACTCAGGTGAGGTGAATATTGATATGACCTTGACTGCTCCTAACTGTCCTGCTGCAGATTTTATTATGGAAGATGTTCGACAAAAAGTGGAGTCGGTAGAAGGTGTAACAGCTGCCAATATACATTTGGTGTTTGAACCCGAATGGGATAGAGATATGATGAGCGAAGAGGCTAAATTGGAGTTAGGCTTTTTATAATCATCCATAAAGAATATGACTGAAATAGTGACTACATTGCCTATGATGAAAAGTGTATACTTCCTTTCTGATGCTCATTTAGGTTCGAGAGCCATAGAACATGGACGAACCCAAGAACGTCGACTTGTCAACTTCTTAGATAGTATTAAGCACAAAGCTTCAGCTATCTACTTATTGGGCGATATGTTCGATTATTGGTATGAATTTAAGTTAGTAGTACCTAAAGGATATACGCGTTTCTTAGGGAAGTTGTCGGAGTTGACCGATTTAGGAGTCGAGGTTCATTTTTTTACAGGCAATCATGATATTTGGTGTGGAGACTATTTGAGTAAAGAGTGTGGAGTAATTATTCATCGAGAACCACTAACTACTGAAATATTTGGCAAAGAGTTTTATTTAGCTCATGGTGATGGATTGGGCGATCCTGATAAAAAATTCAAGCTGTTGAGGGCTATGTTTCATAGTACTATATTGCAGCGTTTATTCTCTGCTATTCATCCTCGTTGGAGTGTGGAGCTAGGACTAAGTTGGGCTAAGCATAGCCGCATGAAACGAGAGGATGGCAAAGAGCCAGATTACATGGGAGAAGATAAAGAGCATCTGGTGCTTTATTCTAAAGAGTATCTTAAAAATCATCCCAGTATAAACTTTTTTATTTACGGACACCGACACATCGAGCTGGATTTAATGTTGAGCATTACTTCGCGAGTGGTTATATTGGGCGACTGGATTAGCTACTTCTCATATGCTGTTTTTGATGGAGAGAATCTTTTTTTGGAAGCTTATATTGAAGGGGAGACTCAACCATAAAACAGATTTATAATAAAATAAATAAAGCCATATTCCATTAATCTTTGGAATATGGCTTTATTTATTTGTTAGACCACTTTTTAGTATTTACCAGCCTTAGCAATGCGTTTGGGGATATCAGTATTATCCATAACACCGTTGAAAAGTTGCGAACCTGCTCCAATGGCATAAACCGGAACATAACCCGCTGTATGGCTTCCATGTGCCCAGTTGACCATTGCTATTTCATTCATGACCTCTTTAGCACGAGCTGCCATTGGTTCATTTTTAGCATATAGATTTTCTTCGTATGCAACCTTGTTGTTAACAAACGATTTCTCAAATTCGTCACGCAGCTTCTTTTCTTGTTCCCAGCTAACCGGTAGTTTACTCCAAAAGCCCAATTGCTCACTTAGAAAAGCTTGCATATCTTCCCAGCTAACCTTGTTTTGCTTCTCTTTGCGAAGATTTTTGATTTGAGCTGATAGTTTATCTGTTGAAGCTTCTTGATATTGAAGTGCTGAAAGATTCATTTCGTAGTGATTGTTGCCGAGTGTGATACCACCTGTTTCATGATCGGCTGTCACTACAATAAGAGTTTCTTTGGGATGTTTCTTATAGAAATCATAAGCTACTTTTATTGCCTCATCCATGTCAATAACTTCTGCAAAAGCTGTAGCTGCATCGTTTCCATGGCAACTCCAGTCTATCTTTCCACCTTCAACCATTAAGAAGAAACCCTTTTTGTTATCCTTCATCAAAAAGTCTATGGCGCTTTCGGTGATTTGTGCCAAAGTTAAATCCCCCTCTTTACGATCGATGGCGTAAGGAAGACTGCCATTATCACTGCCATCTTCTTGAATAAGAATCATTTTTTGAGCTTGCTGAGCTTTGTTCTTATAATCGTTGTATCCCTTGGCTAGCGTGTAACCAGCTTCTGTAAAAATAGGATAGATAGACGGAGCTTCTTGCTTCTCGAATGTAGTATTAGGTTTTAAAAAGCCCGAACCTGCATAGAAGTCAAAGTTAGCTTTAGGAAGATCGTTTGCTATTTCGTAATACATATTTCTTGAAGGTTGGTGTGCATAAAATGCTGCAGGAGTAGCATGGTCTATACTAACGCTAGTTGTTACACCTACTTTTTTCCCTGCTTTTTTAGCCATATGTGCTACTGATGGAATTACGTTTTTATCATCATCCATACCGATGGCGCTATTGTACGTTTTATATCCGCTTGCAAGGGCAGTACCACCAGCCGCAGAGTCGGTCACCGGATTGCTTGCCGAGAAGGTATATACCATACCTGCAGCAGGGAATTGTGTAAACAATAAAGGTTCGCGTCCAATTTTGTTGTTGTCTAATGAGGCTTGGTACATTTCGGTACCATTAACTTGATTAACTCCCATTCCATCTCCAATGAAATAGAATACATATTTTGCTTGTCCGTGAGCAATAACGGCTAGCAAAACAAAGAGTATAAAATGAAATGCTCTTTTCATGATTTTACTTGTTTTTAGGGTTCTACCTGCAAAGTTAATTTAAAAAGCGCTTTTTAAAAGAAAGAGCGGTAAACATTTGCATAAATTGCACATGTTTACCGCTCCTTATTTTAAATGTAAGATCTATTAAGCCTTCACACGTCCTACATATGAGCTGTCACGAGTATCAATTTCGATAGTTTCGCCTTCGCTGATAAATAGAGGCACACGAACTGTTGCTCCTGATTCTACTGTAGCAGGTTTCAATGTGTTGGTAGCAGTATCACCTTTTAATCCAGGTTCTGTATAAGTAATCTTCATTTTTACTTTGATAGGCATATCAGCATACAATACAGTTTCTGTTGATGCATCTGATACAACTTCTACAACCATTCCTTCTAATAAGAAGTCTACACCGTTTATTAAGTCGTGTGCAATTGGGTGTTGGTCGAAAGTTTCTTGGTTCATGAAGATATAATCTTCTCCCTCTTTGTATAAGAATTGGTAAGGACGACGTTCTACGCGAACATCTTCTAGTTTTTCACCGATGTTGAAACGACGTTCAATAACGTAACCACTAACTACGTCTTTAAGTTTTGTGCGCATGAAAGTGTTACCTTTACCTGGCTTTACATGAAGAAATTCGATACAGAAATATAGTTTTCCGTCCATACGGATGCAAGTTCCGTTTTTGATGTCTTGCGAGTTAATCATAACTTGATATCTTTGTTACTTTATAATGTTATTTATATCTTTATCAAAATGTTTCGAGTACAAAAGTAATCCAAATCGACAAAAAATACAAAATCTTTTGACTAAAAAAGAGTTATCTCTTGGTTTATTTAAAAAAAGTGCCTATTTTTGCACCCCGATTGGAGTAGAATAGTAACAATAAAAACAATATATAATAATGAAAAGAACCTATCAACCCTCTAACAGAAAGAGAAAGAATAAGCACGGTTTCCGTGAGAGAATGGCAAGTGCTAATGGTCGTAGAGTATTAGCTGCTCGTCGTGCAAAAGGTCGTAAGAAACTTACAGT
>DKPL01000077.1:504-8839 GCA_002471185.1 Bacteroides sp. UBA7335 | reverse complement strand
AAAGGTCGTAAGAAACTTACAGTATCTGACGAATACAACGGAGTGAAAGGATAATTTCGCTCATTAGGTTGAAAAAAATAAGAAATCCGCAAAATATCTATTATAGATGTTTTGCGGATTTTCTTGTTTTATCCTATTTTTATATGCAGATCATGTCGAAATGCTAAGGGGGGGTAACTAGCATGCGTTAATTTGCGCTAGTCTGAATCAGAAGAACACTATTGCTCTAACTTCTATCGATTACCTTCTAAAGTCTTTCTTGTTAAATGCTTAGGTTGATATCTTGCGGCAAATAAACTCATGATTATTGGATAAGCTATCTATATGACTTTTGTTTCAACATGGTTTCAAAGGTTTGAAACTGTAGTTCCAGTGCACTGAAACTGTAGTTCCAAACCTTTGGAACTATGCTGAAAATCCATAGCCTGCTCTTGGTCTGTTCTTGAAAAAGATTATTTTTTAATCTATTGATGGTTAACTCTTTATTCCATTGCCTACAAATGGGCAAGGCGGGTAGAACAAAACGGTAAATCTATCTGAGATAGAGAATATGCTCTACCTCTTTGAAGTAGTACTCTCGTTTATTCTCATTTTCATCTTGCAGTATTAATTTCCCATCTTCTTCTATTCGCTCTATTTGCGCCCAAAATATCCCATGTATATCTTTATAGGGGTGCATTCCATTGCTTCGAAACAGTGCAGCTAAATAGTGTTGAGATATTAATTCGTAATTACCACCCTGAAGTAAATTGTAGTAATGGCGGACATTAACAAGTATATTGGCTAATATTTCGTATCTGTCAAGCCTCTTGTTTAGAATTTGAAATAGTGATATGGGGTTTGGCGCATTGCCAACAAACTCTTTTTGATTAATATTTAAACCTATTCCTGCGATAGACTGATCAATGTGGTGTCCCGATAATACGTTTTCTATAAGTATTCCGGCTATTTTTTTATCTTTCCAATAAATATCGTTTGGCCATTTTATAGTGACTTCATCAGTATATTCATCAAGTGTCTTTTTGATGGATAGTGCAACGATTTGCGAGATATAAAACTGTTGACGCGCTTGCAGAAAGTCCGGGTACAGCACGAAGCTGAATAAAAGATTATCTTTTGGGGTTGACTCCCAGGTATTTCCTCTTTGTCCTCTACCTGCTGTTTGATAATCGGTTAGTAGGGTGGTCATCTCATCTACTTTCTGTTCGCTGCAGAGTTTGCTAAGATGACTGTTGGTAGAGTGTGTTTCGGCTAGATAGTATACCGGAGACGAAAAGTTATTCAGTAAATGCATCATATGCTGTGCGAAGTTTCTTTGTGAATTTTTTGATAACCTCATCGTAAGAGTGGTCTATTAATTTTTGGAGGAGTTTATCGCTCACCTCTTTGTCAATGCGTACACTGTTCCAATATTTTTTGTTGAAGTGATAAGCACCTTCGATGGAAGGATATTGCTCGCGTAGTTCTAAGGCATATTCCGGTTCACATTTTAGCGTAATGCTATTTGCCTCTTCTAAATCAATCAGGGCAAACATTTTATTCATTACTTTTATCACCAGCGTAGTCTCATCAAAAGGAAAGCTTTCGGTTGCTCCTTTTTTGCTTAAACAATATTCGCGAATCTGTTCTATATTCATAACTCATGCAGTTAAAATAGAGGAGGATAAAAAGCCTCTTTCATATGCTCAATTTTAAAATCTCCTGCTTGTCCCACTACAGTGATGATGTCAAACCGTACGGGGTTATCAAGCTGAAATAACTTGATATAGGCATCGGCTGCTTTAACTATACGTTTTATCTTACTTACAGTTACGGCATCTTCGGGTGCGCAAAAATCGGTGTTTCGGCGCGTCTTAACTTCTACTATAATCAGTGTGTTGTTTTTTGCTGCCACAATATCCAATTCGAGATGTCCTTTGCGCCAGTTACGATGTCGAATGACATACTCCTTCTTTAGCAAATAAGTCACTGCAACCTCTTCTCCCTCTTTTCCTAAGTTGTTGTGTTCGGCCATCTTTTTCGACAAATATATAGCTTTTTATTCTTTGAAATTACAAAAGTAAAATTAAATTTGCAGTAGTATTATGAAAAAGAAATGTTCAAAATATCGTAAGTTATCAACGGAGCCTATTAAACGTGAGCACCGTATGAGCATTCTGCTCAGTGATGAAGAGCAACAGATGATTGAACGTTATCTTGAAAAGTATAGAATTTCGAATAAGTCGCGTTGGATGCGCGAAACAATTCTTTGTTTCATACATAAAAACATCTCGGATGATTATCCCACCTTGTTTGGCGAACATGATATGCGCCGTTAACTCCTATTCCTTATAAATTGAGTTATGCTAGACGATACCTATTTTATGAAACAAGCGCTTATAGAGGCGCAAAAGGCTGCCGATCGGGGAGAAGTTCCTGTAGGAGCAGTAATTGTCTGTAAAGAGCGAATTATAGCGCGTAGTCATAACTTAACAGAAGTATTAAACGATGTTACGGCGCATGCAGAGATGCAAGCCATTACGGCAGCAGCCAATGTGCTGGGTGGGAAATACTTGAATGACTGTACTTTGTATGTAACGGTTGAACCCTGTGTGATGTGTGCCGGTGCTATAGCTTGGGCGCAAACAGGAAAGCTCGTTTTTGGTGCTGAAGATGAAAAACGGGGATATCAGAAGTATGCCTCAAATGCACTTCATCCTAAAACGGTAGTTGTAAAGGGAGTTCTACGCGAAGAGTGTGCGCAGTTAATGAAAGAGTTCTTTTTAGCTCGTCGCAAGTAACTCTTAATCTTTTATTTCTTCAAAGTCAACGTATTCGCCTTCGTCTTGGGTAAATACTTTCCCTTGTTTCTTTCCATTTACATTTTCTGTAGTTTTACTCTTTTGAGTATTGTCTTGCTGTGTTGTGTTATGGGTATAACGTTTACTTTGATCGTTGCCATTGCGGCGACCAATACCAAATACGGCTCTTAGGATGTTTCCTATTGCAGCCAATGCCATTACAAAAACAGCTATGATAATAATGAGCAGAAATGCCAGTATATGCATAGTTAATCAGTTTAATTATATTGTTGCAAGTTAGTAATACAACAACTGATTCACAAGGAAAGTTTATTTATTTTTTCTTGTAAAAAGTGAAAGAATAATATACCATACAATAATGGCTGCAAACCCACTAATGCCTAAGAAGATAAGAAGAGGGGCACAACCAATTAAGAAGATGTAGCTTATCTTGTTGCTTGCCCATGATAAATTTTTAAACTTCAATGAGAACATTGGTACCTCCGAAATCAATATCCAACAAGAAAAAGCGACAAGTATAAGTATAAATCCGGCACAAACATGCTCTAGTAGAAAACGGTGACCACCTACGATTAACGATGCCCAAAAAAGTGCATTGGCAGGAGTTGGAAGTCCGATGAATGAGCTGGTTTGTCTTTCGTCTACATTAAATTTTGCTAGGCGAAGTCCGGAGAATACAGCAATTAAAAAAGCCAAATAAGGGATGTAATTGCTAATTGTACCAGCTAGAAATTCAGGATAGCACAGCTGTGACTCTTTCAGAAAAGAAAAAACCATGAAAGCTGGTGCTGCACCAAAACTGATATCATCGGCTAGTGAGTCTAACTCTTTGCCAATAGGAGATGGCGCTTTCAATAATCTAGCTAACATTCCGTCGAAGAAATCGAATACTGCTCCAATTACTATAAATAGTAAAGCTAGTGAATAGTTGGCTTCGAATGCCATAACACATGCTATACAGCCAGAGAAAAGATTTAAACACGTTACGGTATTAGGTATATGTTTAGTGAAAGCATTTGCCATCGAAACAAAGTTTTAATGAGATTATTTTAATTTGGCAATTACTGTTTGGTTACCGGTAGTTAGTTGATTCATTTCAACACAAACTTCAGTACCTATTGGTAAATATACATCAACACGCGAACCAAACTTGATAAAGCCCATGTGTTCATCGATAAAACACTCTTCACCAACTTCTGCATAAGTTACAATGCGTCGTGCCATTGCACCGGCAATTTGACGCGCCATAACCTCAACTCCTTCAGGAGTTTCAATGACAACCATTGAACGTTCGTTTTCGGTACTTGCTTTGGGTAGCCAAGCTTTCATGAACTTACCGTTTTCGTGACCTACCTTTTTTACTACTCCATCAACCGGATACCAATTGGCATGAACATTAAGAACGCTCATAAATATAGATATCATTAAACGACGATCATGGAAGTATTCATTCTCATCTACCTCCTCAATAACTACAATTTTACCATCGGCGGGAGCAACTACTACTTTTTCGGTTTCGCCATTAAAAAGACGGATAGGACAACGGAAAAAGTTGACCATCAATCCATACACAATAACACTTGCTATTGCTATAAGATAAAAAGGAATTTTGCACTCAATACCCCAGTAGAGAGCTCCATTGATAATTAATAAAATTAGGAAGCTGCTCCACAGTAATGTAGTGCCTTCGTGGTGAATACGTATTTTTTTAAGTTTTTTGAGTCGACTCATGTGTGTTATTAATATGATATTGTCTGCAAAAATAGACTTATTTTAAAAGAACTACAAATAAATGTAAGCAGAAATACATCTGTTGATAACTTTTTAGCTATTATTTTTGCCAATATTCCATTTGGTAGTATTTTTATGCCTCAATATTCAATAGATTAGTTATGCAGGATTTCGTCCATTTACATGTCCACACTCAATATTCACTTTTAGACGGTCAGGCTAGTGTCAGTGCTTTGGTAGACAAAGCTATGAAGAACGGTATGAAGGGTATTGCCATTACCGATCATGGCAATATGTTTGGGGTGAAAGAGTTTACCAATTACATCAATAAAAAGAACGGGCCTGTAAATGGTGAGATAAAAAACTTAAAAAAGAAATTGGCCGGCATTCAATCAGGCAAGGTTGAGTGCAACGACAAAGAGGCCGAAATCGAAGCTTGTAAGAAAGAACTTGCGGCTGCCCAATCTCGTCTTTTTAAACCTATCATCGGTTGCGAGATGTATGTGGCACGTCGCTCTAAAGATAAAAAAGAGGGAAAGCCGGATCAAAGTGGATATCACTTGATTGTTTTAGCTAAGAATCTAAAAGGGTATCATAATCTTATTAAACTGGTTTCTCGTGCATGGGTCAATGGTTACTATATGCGTCCGCGTACCGATAGGGCCGACTTAGAAAAATATCGCGAAGGACTGATTGTTAGCTCTGCTTGTCTGGGTGGAGAAATTCCAAAAAAAATTACCAATGAGCAATACGAAGAGGCCGAAGAGGCTATTCAATGGTTTAAGAAAGTTTTTGCCGATGATTTCTACTTAGAGCTTCAACGGCATAAAGCTACTGTACCACGTGCTAACTACGAGGCTTACCCTTTGCAAGTAAATGTCAATAAACACTTGATAGATTATGCCAAGAAGTTTGATGTCAAGTTGATTTGTTCGAACGATGTTCACTTTGTTAATGAGGAACATGCTGAGGCGCACGATCGATTAATCTGCTTAAGTACAGGTAGAGACTTGGATGATCCAAAACGAATGCTTTATACTAAGCAAGAGTGGATGAAAACCCGAGAAGAGATGAACGAACTCTTTGCTGATGTACCCGAAGCTTTAAGTAATACAGTGGAGATTATCGACAAAGTTGAAATGTACTCCATTGATCATGCACCCATCATGCCAACCTTTGCTATTCCCGAAGATTTTGGTACCGAAGAGGGGTATCGTGCAAAATATACCGATGAGGACCTTTTCAATGAGTTTACTCGTGATGAGAATGGGAATGTCGTTATGGATGAGAGTTCTGCTAAAGATAAGATCGATCGTATTGGCGGATATGACAAATTGTACCGTATAAAACTTGAAGCCGACTATTTGGCTAAGTTGACTTTCGACGGTGCTAAAAAACTATATGGTGACCCTTTGAGTGATGAGGTTAAGGAGCGTTTGAACTTCGAGCTTTATATCATGAAAACCATGGGTTTCCCCGGATATTTTCTTATTGTACAAGATTTTATAAATGTGGCTCGTAGTGAGCTTGGTGTAGCTGTTGGACCCGGTCGTGGTTCGGCAGCCGGATCGGCAGTTGCCTATTGCTTGGGCATTACCCGCATCGACCCTATTCAGTACGATTTGCTGTTTGAACGTTTCTTAAATCCCGACCGTATCTCTTTGCCCGATATCGACGTAGACTTTGATGATGACGGTCGTGGAGAGGTATTGCGATGGGTGAAAAATAAATATGGGCATGAAAAAGTAGCGGCCATTATTACTTATGGCACTATGGCTACTAAGTTGGCTATTAAGGACGTTGCACGTGTTCAAAAGCTTCCCTTATCTGAGTCAGATCGTTTGGCCAAATTAATTCCGGATAAAATTCCCGATAAAAAACTCAACTTACGCAATGCTATTGATTTTGTGCCTGAGCTGCAGCAAGCTGAAGCGTCGCCTGAACCCTTGGTGCGCGATACGCTGAAGTACGCTTTGATGTTAGAAGGGAATGTGCGTGGTACCGGTGTACATGCTTGTGGTACTATCATTTGCCGCGATGACATCACCGATTGGGTACCTGTGAGTACGGCCGATGATAAAGAGACGGGCGAAAAGATGCTTGTTACTCAATATGAAGGTTCGGTAATTGAAGATACCGGATTGATAAAGATGGACTTTTTGGGATTGAAGACCTTGTCTATCATCAAAGAGGCGGTAGAGAATGTGCGACTCAGTAAGGGTATTGAAATAGACATTGACACTATCTCAATCACCGATCCGGTGACTTATAAGTTATATAGCGACGGACGAACTATTGGTACATTCCAATTTGAATCGGCTGGGATGCAAAAATATTTGCGTGAACTCCAGCCTTCAACCTTCGAAGATTTGATTGCCATGAATGCCCTTTATCGTCCCGGGCCTATGGATTATATTCCCGATTTTATCGACCGTAAACACGGTCGTAAGCCTATCGAGTATGATATCCCGGTGATGGAGAAATACCTAAAGGATACTTATGGTATTACGGTATATCAGGAGCAGGTGATGCTTCTGTCTCGCTTGTTGGCCGACTTTACTCGTGGTGAGTCTGACGCATTACGTAAGGCTATGGGTAAGAAGCTACGCGATAAGCTAGATCACATGAAGCCACAGTTTATTGAGGGTGGACGAAAAAATGGGCATGATCCTAAAATCTTGGAAAAGATCTGGGGAGACTGGGAGAAGTTTGCTTCTTATGCCTTCAATAAATCACACGCTACTTGTTATTCGTGGGTAGCTTATCAAACGGCTTACCTAAAAGCCAACTATCCACCCGAATATATGGCTGCGGTGATGAGCCGAAGTTTGTCTAACATTGCTGATATTACCAAGCTGATGGACGAATGTAAGGCGATGGGTATTCAAACATTAGGTCCCGACGTAAACGAGAGTAACTTGAAGTTTACAGTCAATGCCAATGGTGACATTCGTTTTGGTTTAGGTGCTGTTAAGGGAGTGGGTGAGGCTGCTGTTCAAAGCATTATTGAAGAGCGTCGCAAAGGTGGACCGTTCAAAGGAATATTTGATTTTGTGCAGCGTGTCAACCTCAATGCTTGTAACAAAAAGAATATGGAGTGTCTTGCGCTATCAGGTGGGTTAGATAGTTTCCCGGAGCTTAAACGCGAACAATATTTTGCAGTCAATACAAAAGGTGAAACCTTCTTGGAAACACTGATGCGTTACGGTAACCGTTATCAAACAGATCAGTCGGTAGCTGCCAACTCACTATTTGGCGGCGATAATGTAGTCGAAATTGCAACTCCCGAAATATTACCAGCTGAGCGCTGGAGTGATCTTGAACGTTTAAATCGTGAGCGCGAATTAGTTGGTATTTATCTATCGGCACATCCACTCGATCAATATTCCGTTGTATTAGAGCATGTTTGCAACACTCACATGGCTGAGTTAGATGACAAAACTGCTCTTGCAGGACGTGAAATTACAATGGGTGGAATTGTAACTGCCGTACGTCGTGGAGTTAGCAAAAATGGCAACCCGTATGGTATTGCTAAGATAGAAGACTACTCAGGTTCTGCCGAATTGCCATTTTGGGGGAATGACTGGGTGACTTATCAAGGCTATTTGGGCGAAGGCACATTTTTATACATTAAGGCACGCTGTCAACCTAAACAGTGGCGTCAAGACGAGTTAGAGCTTAAAATTACATCCATGGAGCTTTTTAGCCTCCTTTAGCTCATTGTTTTGGTTCTACCGAACAGCAGACTGATAAAACTAGTGACGAGCCTGTGAAGAAAGCGGAGCATTTAGCAGCTACAGAGT
>DKPL01000077.1:0-442 GCA_002471185.1 Bacteroides sp. UBA7335 | reverse complement strand
AAAATTACATCCATGGAGCTTTTGCCCGATGTTAAAGAAAAGCTTATAGAGAAGATTACGATATCTATTTCGTTGAATGCTTTAGATTCTACTTTAGTGATGGAGCTTGGCACCTTAATAAAAGAAAACCCAGGCACTACCGAACTTTATTTTAAGATTAACGATCCCGATCAGAACATCTATGTCGATTTGGTTTCAAAACCCATTAAATTATCGGTCGGAAAAGATTTGATTTCATTTATTCAGAGTAATTCCGAACTAGACTTTCGGATAAATTAGATATATTTGCAACATAAGATAGACTTCTTTGTTAGTCTATTATATTTATATTAAAACATTTAATAATTAAAACTATGGCTTTTGAATTTAAAGACAGCAACTATCAAGAAATTATCGCCGAAGGTAAACCTGTAGTTGTAGACTTTTGGGCTCCTTGGTGTGG
>DKPL01000067.1:21772-21923 GCA_002471185.1 Bacteroides sp. UBA7335 | reverse complement strand
AGTTTCAAGCCTTTGGAAGCAAAGCAACCAATACTCTCTTGCGACATGACATAGAAGGGTAAACTAAATAATGTTTTCTAAGTATATCTTAAGAAGAGTATTTTATATTAGTGAAGCTTTACATACATACACCACATTTAATAAAATCAAA
>DKPL01000067.1:21222-21603 GCA_002471185.1 Bacteroides sp. UBA7335 | reverse complement strand
ACACCACATTTAATAAAATCAAATACCTAAATATCACTAATTTTATTTGTTCAGACACAAAAAAATGTATTTTTGCAGCCCATTTTAATTTACACAATACAATTATGATTATTACAAAAGAGAAAAAAGAGGATATTCTTGAAAGATTAGATATTCTATATAAAGAGCTTATTATTTCGTTGGACGGTGAAGATTTGAGCGCAGTACCTACTACCCTTAGAAATGGGGAAGAAAAGGTAAAGTTAGGTAATAAAGAATACAACAAAACAGACCTTATCGATCTTGATATTAAAAAGCTAAACGCATCAATCAGCAGATTAGAAACGGAATTATCAATTTTGAAAAAGATTTAAACAAGAAAAAGCTACCAGTAAAACAGAA
>DKPL01000067.1:0-21040 GCA_002471185.1 Bacteroides sp. UBA7335 | reverse complement strand
CCAGTAAAACAGAAAGCCGATGAGTTTAAATTAGTTCTTTACTCATCGGCCTTCTATTTTTCAGACTATAGACTTACCTCATTGGTAACCAACACTTACCAACAAGGGCAGTTATGAAGTTGTAAAAAGCGATATACATAGCTAGCACCGCACTTACAATACCGCAAATAGACCCCAAATCAATTAAAATACTTGAGCTACACCACACCCCAAGCATTTTAAAAACAAGAAGTAAAACTACAAAAAGAAGTGTAACAGTCAATACACGTGTTTTTTTCAGACTTCCCATCATCAACATAAAAGAGAATATGCTCCACAAACAAAGATACCAACCAGATTCTAAAAGTGCAGGGCTTTTCAGTAAACCAACACCAATAAATAAAGACTCAATGCCATTGGCAACCCAAAATAGGCCGAAGCATGTAAAGGCAACCAAGCCAAACAAATCGTTGCGCTGATTGCAAAACCATCCGGCTATAATCTGCCCAATACCGCCCAAAAACACAGCTGTGCCAATCATCATACTAGTTTCTCCCCAAAATCCCATTGAAGAGACATTTCCTAAAAATGTAGCGAAAGCAAAACACCACAATCCTAAAACATCTGGATTAATTGTTTTTTGCACACCAACTTTCTCGGTTTCTGCCATAGTTGCAAGTTTTTAAGTTTTATTTAAGTCTGTACCATAAAGCAACACAGTTAAGCTAATTTCTCCCTGCGCTCCTGTCACATGAATGGCTTCGATATCTGCGGTAGCAGAAGGACCGGTAAAAAAAGAGCCATACTGACACTTATTTAAATTGAGCTTTGTATAGGCTGCATGAAGCCCATCAACCAAGGTTGATTTATCAAGCAGGAGATACAAATCGGTAGATAAAAGAGCAGCAGCAGCCAATCCCAATGAGTGATTTGTCACCCAAACAGAACCCGTCTCAGCCACTCCAAGCACACCTTCTCCAATACAAATGTCGACTTTATGTGCGTCATGAGGATCCTTCAAATCAGCTTCAGTAAGAGTTCCCTTATATTCGGGCGTTGCAGAAAATATGCATTTATCTAATCCGGTAAATTGAGTTTTCAACCACTCAATGGCTTGTGCTCTATTTTCCAATACAACAGCCTTACCATCAAAAGCTGTAAGATGTTCAATGAAACCTTCCTGTAAATCACCAGGATAACCATAAATAGGAACATCTGGTAACTTCTGCAAATGAGGCTTACCATTTCGTATCTTTTCGAGAATCGTTTCTCTTGAATTTCTTATTTCAGTAGCCATAACTTATGTTGTTTGATTATCCGATACATTTTTATCTTTTTGTTCTTGTTGGTAATACTCTCTAAAAGTCTGTTGAGGAGGCTCAGGATTACTATGTTCTGTTGCCCAAGGGTTAAGTTTAGAGTTCGCCAACCCTTTTGGCATATGACGCAATGCAGCCAAAGCGAATTTCTCAGCCCAGACCAAACGATACTCTGTTTTCAAAACCTTTTCGCTGACATCCATCTCTAAACGATGAGCCAGTTGGTCTTCTCCTTTTTCGACAACAATATCTCGCCACCTGAACACCAATGATGGAATAGGAACATGAACAGGACAAACATTGGCACACGACCCGCAGTGTGTACAAGCATAAGGCAACTGAGCATAACGGTGCAAATCATAACTCGGCTCTAGCACAATACCAATAGGCCCCATATAAGGAGCATCATAACTCAAACCACCGGTGCGCCTAAACACAGGGCAAGTATTTAAACAAGCCGAGCAACGTATACACTTTAAAACCTCAGAGTAGCCCGGAGTAGCCAATCGGTCGGCTCTCCCATTGTCTACAATAACAATATGCATCTCTTGACCCTCGCGCGGGCCATGATAGTGTGAAGTGTATTGAGTAACATGAAAACCCAATGCACTACGCGACAGTAGTCTTACAAACAAAGGAACATCTGATGCACGTGGAATAAGTTTTTCGATACCCATACTTACTACATATAGTGGTGGAACATTGGCACTAATATCAGCATTCCCCTCGTTTGTACAAACCACAATACCACCGGTTTCGGCTATACCAAAGTTAGCTCCACTCATGCCGGCATCAACCTTTACATAGTTCTTTCTCATATCCTTGCGCATCACTCCATTTAGGTAGTGTGGATCGTCATTCTTAGGGTCGCTACCCATGTGCTTAGCAAACAACTTAGCAACATCACCACGTAATTTATGAATAGCCGGCATCACGATATGAGAGGCCCTTTCGTTGCTCAGCTGCTGAATACGTTCGCCCAAGTCGGCTTCAAAAATCTCAATACCTCGTTCCCCCATAAATTCACGCATGCCACACTCGTCCATCAACATTGATTTACCTTTAGTGACCACCTTTACATTGTGAGCTTTAAAAATATCATAAACAATCTGGTTATGCTCTTCGGCATCGATAGCCCAATGCACATGAATACCATTGGCAATAGCATTACGTTCAAACTCCTCAAGATAATAATCGAGGTTAGACAACGTGTGACGCTTAATATCAGAAGCAAGCAAACGCATTTCTTCCCATTCTGGAATATTCTGTGCGACTTGATCTCGCCGCATTCGAGCAGCCCAAAGACATTTATCGTGACTTCTCCAATGAGCTGTATCGGCCAAGAACTTGGCTCCATTTTCTACTTGATTTACTTGTTTCATAATCAAACGTCCCCATTTAGTATTTCTAAAATATAATAAGTCTTGATATTAATGCCATGTTTATTGGCAATACATTGTTGATGCAGCAAGCATGAAAAATCAGCAGAAGTTACATACTGCAAATCATTTCGCTGATAATCGGTTACCTTATCAATTCCCATCTGCCCAGAACAGCTTTGATCCCAAATAGAGAAAGTCCCGCCAAATCCACAACACTCATCTCTTCGCTCAGCATAAGCAACTTCTAACCCATCAACTAGCTTTAATAAATCTTCAGTTTTAGAGAAGTTAGGCTCCATCAGTTCAGTTGGACGAGCATGGTTGAGATAGCGAAGCGAATGACAACCATTATGCAAAGCAACCTTATGTGGGAAGTGAGCCCAAGGCAAACTATCTACTTTAAGAACATCATGCAAAAACTCAACAATATCATAAATTGAGTTTCGCACCTTTTTAGTTTCTTCACCAAGTTCTTCAGTTTCGAATAACGTACGAAACTGTTCAGTACAAATACCTGAAGGAATCACAATATAATCGAACTCGGCAAACAAAGGAGCCACATCTTTTTCCATCATACAGGTTTTCTTTCGATATCCCATATCATACAAAGGCAAACCACAACAAGCAGCTCTTTCTATGAAACGAACATCAATATCAAAGCGCTGAAGCAATTTATAGGTAGATATGGCAGCTTGAGGGGCAAGGGCATCAATGTAACAAGGCACAAAATATCCAACTTTCATTTTCTAAGGTTATTAAAGTTATAAATACTACAAGACATTTTTAATTATTAGAAACAAGTCTTGGAGAGATTTAGTTTAAAAGCAATAAAGTTTAGGCAATAATAGACTATGAAAGATTAAGTTTCATTTTATTATATGCTACAAAAAGAGTAATTTTGCGCCGTATACAAAAAAAATTTATTCACTCATGAGTAATCAACGATACATGATGCGCGGCGTTAGCGCTTCAAAAGAAGATGTGCACAATGCCATCAAAAACATAGACAAAGGTGTTTTCCCTAAAGCTTTTTGTAAAATAATCCCTGATATTCTTGGCGGAGATCCTGAATATTGCAACATTATGCATGCAGATGGGGCAGGTACAAAATCTTCGCTTGCGTATATGTACTGGAAGGAAACAGGAGACTTATCAGTATGGAAAGGTATTGCACAAGATGCCTTAATCATGAATATTGATGATTTACTTTGCGTGGGTGCTGTAGATAACATTCTTGTTTCATCAACGATTGGTCGCAACAAACTTCTGATACCGGGAGAAGTAATTTCTGCCATAATCAATGGAACGGACGAGTTATTGCATGAACTTCAAGAAATGGGAGTTGGTGTATATGCTACAGGTGGCGAAACTGCAGATGTTGGCGATTTAGTACGCACAATTATTGTAGACAGCACAGTTACTTGTCGCATGAAGCGTTCGGATGTTATTGATAATGCTAATATTCGTCCGGGGGATGTTATCGTAGGACTAGCATCGTACGGACAGGCTACATACGAAAAAGAATATAACGGTGGCATGGGAAGCAATGGCTTAACCAGTGCACGTCACGATGTTTTTGCTAAATATCTAGCAGAAAAATATCCTGAGAGTTATGATGCGGGTGTTCCTGAAGAGTTAGTTTACTCGGGAGGATTAAAACTGACAGATGAAGTTGAAGGATCACCACTTAACGCTGGAAAACTGGTACTTTCGCCTACACGTACTTATGCACCGGTTGTAAAAAAACTATTGGATGCACTACGTGCCAACATTCATGGTATGGTACACTGCTCGGGAGGAGCTCAAACCAAAGTGCTCCACTTTGTTGACGAAGTTCGTATCATTAAAGACAATCTATTCCCAGTTCCTCCATTGTTCAAAACAATTCACGAACAAAGTGGAACCGATTGGGCAGAAATGTACAAAGTGTTCAATATGGGACATCGATTAGAGGTATATCTATCACCAGAACATGCAGCTGAAGTAATAAGTATTAGTGAAAGCTTTGGCATCCCAGCTCAAATAGTGGGACGCGTAGAAGAAAGCGATAAAAAAGAACTTATTATTAAAAGCGAATTCGGAGAATTCAGATATTAATGAAAAAAGCTGTATTCGTTATCATTTGCATTGCTGCTATCTTAGCAACAATATATATGGGAGCAACTTGTTGGTGGGCTACTCAAAGAGATGCATCGATTTGGCAAGTCGCTATAAGAATTGCTGCTACAATCGGTTGGGTTATTATTACTCAACGTATCATTACCAAAAAAGATAAATGGATACGAAAAACATTCAAGTAAATGGCTGACAATAACAATATATTAGAAAAACTAGATGGCTTGGTAGCTCGTTTTGAAGAAATTTCAACGCTGATTACTGATCCATCTGTCATTGCCGATCAGAAACGCTATGTGAAATTGACAAAAGAATATAAAGAGCTTGATGATTTGATGAATGCCCGCAAAGAGTATATGCAATTATTGGCAAACATTGATGAAGCTAAAGATATTCTATCAAATGAATCGGACACTGAAATGCGCGAAATGGCCAAAGAGGAACTCGATAACAGTCAAGATAGGCTCCCTGCGTTGGAAGAAGAGATTAAGCTTTTATTAGTTCCTACCGACCCACAAGATGGAAGAAATGCTATTCTAGAAATTCGTGGAGGAACTGGCGGAGATGAAGCTGCTATTTTTGCCGGCGACCTCTTTCGCATGTACACCAAGTTCTGCGAGTCGAAAGGGTGGAGAATGGAAGTGTCAAGTGTAAACGAAGGTGCAGCTGGCGGATTCAAAGAAATTATTTGCAGTATTACCGGCGATAACGTTTATGGTATCATGAAATATGAATCGGGAGTTCACCGCGTGCAACGTGTGCCCGCTACCGAGACCCAAGGACGTGTTCATACATCGGCTGCATCAGTTGCTATTCTACCCGAAGCTGAACCATTTGATGTAGAAATCAATGAGGGCGAAATAAAGTGGGATACCTTTAGAAGTGGAGGTGCTGGTGGACAGAACGTTAATAAGGTTGAATCGGGAGTTCGTTTGCGTTATATGTGGAGAAATCCTAACACGGGTGTCACCGAAGAAATTTTGATTGAATGTACCGAAACCCGCGATCAGCCTAAAAATAAAGAACGTGCGTTATCACGCTTGCGCACTTTTATTTATGACAAAGAGCATCAAAAATATATTGATGATATTGCATCAAAACGCAAAACAATGGTATCAACAGGTGACCGTTCGGCTAAAATTAGAACCTATAATTATCCGCAAGGACGTATTACAGACCATCGCATTAATTATACCATTTATAACTTATCAGCCTTTATGGATGGCGACATTCAGGATTGTATCGACAAACTAACCGTTGCCGAAAATGCTGAACGTTTAAAAGAGAGTGAATTGTAATTTCTTTTAAAATCAGAAATATTAAACATCACGATAATGACTAAAAACGAATTATTCGAAAATATAAAACGTAAGAAATCATTTCTTTGCGTTGGGTTAGACACTGATATTCAAAAAATCCCTCAACATTTGCTGCAAGAGGAAGATCCGATATTTGCTTTCAACAAAGCAATTATTGATGCAACTGCCGACTTATGTATAGCATATAAACCCAACTTAGCTTTTTATGAAAGTATGGGTGTTAAGGGTTGGATTGCATTCGAAAAAACAGTTCGCTACATCAAAGAAAACTACCCCGACCAGTTTATCATAGCTGACGCTAAGCGCGGTGATATTGGAAATACATCTGCCATGTATGCACAATCCTTCTTTGGCGATTTAGATATCGACTCAGTTACAGTAGCACCTTATATGGGCGAAGATAGTGTTACTCCATTTCTTAACTATAAAGAAAAATGGGTAATTCTTTTAGCGTTAACTAGTAATAAAGGTTCACACGATTTTCAGCTAACTGAAGATATAAACGGGGAACGACTATTCGAAAAGGTTCTTCGCAAGTCACAAGAGTGGGCTAACGAAGAGCAAATGATGTATGTTGTTGGTGCAACTCAAGGAAAAGCATTTGAGGACATTCGTAAAATTGTTCCAAATCACTTTTTATTGGTACCAGGCGTAGGTGCTCAAGGAGGATCATTGACCGAAGTTTGCAAGTACGGTATGAATCAAACCTGCGGACTTATCGTTAATTCATCTCGTGCTATCATCTATGCAGATAGTAGTGATAAGTTTGCAGAAGCTGCTAGGGTTGAAGCACAAAAAGTACAAGTCGAAATGGCAGAGGAATTAAAAGCGATCCTCTAATTTAAATGTCCAGCGAACGTAAAATAATAAATGATCCGGTTTTCGGATTTATCAATATACCAAAGGGGTTGCTATACGATATCGTAAAGCATCCCCTTTTGCAGCGTTTAACCCGCATTAAGCAGATGGGACTTTCATCTGTTGTATATCCGGGAGCGCAACACACCCGTTTTCAGCACTCTCTTGGAGCCTTTTATCTGATGAGTGAAGCTATCACGCAGCTTACGGCAAAAGGCCATTTTATATTCGATAGTGAAGCAGAAGCTGTAAGAGCAGCCATTTTACTTCATGATATAGGACACGGACCATTTTCGCATGTGCTCGAAGATACAATTGTAAGAGATATTTCACACGAAGAGATTTCCTTAATGCTTATGGAGCGTATGAATAAGGAGATGAATGGGAAGTTAAACTTAGCTATTCAGATTTTTAAAGATGAATACCCTAAAAGATTTCTTCATCAATTAGTAAGTGGACAACTTGATATGGATAGGTTAGACTATCTAAGAAGAGATAGCTTTTACACTGGTGTCACCGAAGGTAATATTGGTTCGGCACGCATCATTAAAATGTTGGATGTAGAAAGTGATAGATTAGTAGTAGAATCAAAAGGTATCTACTCAATCGAAAACTTCTTAATGGCACGTAGGTTGATGTATTGGCAGGTTTATTTGCATAAAACTTCTGTAGCCTACGAAGCTTTATTAAAGAAAGCCTTACTTAGAGCTAAAGAATTAGCGAACAATAAAATAGAGGTTTTCGCCTCACCCTCACTCCGCTTTTTCCTGTATAATGACATTGATAAAAAAGAGTTTTACAATAATACCAATTGTATTGAGCACTTTATAAATCTAGATGATAACGATATTTGGACATCTCTAAAAGTGTGGTGCAATCATAACGATAAAGTACTATCAACTTTAAGCAATGCAGTGATTAATCGTCACCTTTTTAAGGTCGAAATCTCGACAACTCCAGTCAGTTCTGAACAGCAAATAGAATTACAAAAGAAGATTAGTCAACAGCTATCTATATCATTACCGGAAGCCGAATATTTTGTTTCAACTTCGAGCATTGAAAAAAATATGTATAACCCAGCAGATGACAGTATAGATATTATATACAACGATAGAAGTATTAAAAATATTGCTGAGGCTTCGGATATGTTAAACATATCCTTGCTCTCTAAAAAGGTAAAGAAATACTATCTGTGTTACTACCGTTTGAGGTAGTCTACCTTAAAATATTCGATAAAGAGTAAGGATATATAAAAAAAAAAACCGTTATTTGTAACGGGAAAAGAATCTTTTAAAATCAAAGAAATAAAGACATGGAGTTTTCGGCTAAGCAGATTGCTGCATTTATTGAGGGAGAAATTATAGGAGATGAGAATGCAACTGTACATACGTTTGCTAAAATAGAAGAAGGTATACCGGGCGCTATTTCATTTCTTTCAAACCCTAAATACACCCCTTATATATATGATACTAATGCCAGTATCGTTTTAGTAAACAAAGACTTTGAACCAGAAAAAGAAATCAAAGCTACATTAATAAAGGTAGAAAATGCTTACGAAAGTTTGAGTAAACTACTCAATCTTTACGAAATGAGCAAATCTAAAAAACAAGGAATAGATCCATTAGCAGCTATTGCACCTTCAGCTAAATTAGGGGAAAACATATACGTTGGCCCTTTTGCCGTTATCGGCGAGAATGTCGTGATTGGCGATAATACATTTATCCATGCTCATGTATGCGTTGCAGATAATGTAAAAATTGGCAATAATTGTGCTCTATATCCACACGTTACAATCTACCACGATTGTCGCATTGGAAATGAATGTAATATTCATGCAGGTTCAGTTATTGGAGCTGATGGTTTTGGTTTTGCACCAACTCCAGATGGATATGAAAAAATTCCTCAAATCGGTATTGTCATTCTTGAAGATAGAGTTGATATTGGAGCCAACACCTGTATTGATCGTGCAACAATGGGAGCAACGATTATTCGCAAAGGTGTGAAGCTGGATAACCTTATTCAAGTAGCACACAACGATGAGATTGGATCACATACAGTAATGGCAGCTCAAGTTGGCATCGCTGGCTCAACAAAGATTGGAGAGTGGTGCATGTTTGGTGGACAAGTTGGTATTGCTGGTCATATCACCATTGGAGATCATGTTAACTTTGGTGCTCAATCTGGAGTTCCTAGTAGCGTAAAAGCTAATCAACAACTTATAGGCACACCACCTATGGAACAAAAGCCTTATTTCCGTTCAGCATCTATATATAGAAAGCTACCTGATATGTATTTTGAAATGAATGCTTTGCGCAAAGAGTTAGAAGAATTAAAAAAACAACTAAATAATAAGTAACCAATGCTGAAACAAAAAACTCTGCAAGAGAGCTTCTCACTGAGTGGAAAAGGTCTGCACACGGGACTTGATCTTACAGTAACATTTAACCCTGCACCAGATAATCACGGATATAAAATCCAACGCATAGATTTAGAGGGTCAACCTATTATCGATGCTGTTGCTGACAATGTAACAGAAACTACTCGCGGCACTGTACTAGTTAAAAATGGAGTAAAAGTAAGCACTATTGAACATGGAATGGCTGCATTATATGCTCTAGGAATAGATAATTGTCTTATCCAAGTTAATGGGCCGGAATTTCCAATTTTAGATGGAAGTGCTCAATACTACGTACAAGAAATAGAAAAGGTTGGCACAATCGAGCAAAATGCTGTTAAGGATTTCTATATCATTAAATCTAAAATAGAATTTCGCGACGAAGAAACGGGTTCTTCAATCATCGTGCTTCCAGATGAAAATTTCAGCTTAAACGTATTGGTTTCTTATGACTCTTTAATTATTCCAAACCAATTTGCGACATTGGAAGATATGAGCAAATTTAAGGATGAAATTGCTGCTAGTCGTACCTTTGTATTCGTTAGAGAAATAGAACCTTTACTTTCAGCTGGTTTAATTAAAGGTGGAGATTTAGATAATGCTATCGTCATCTATGAGCGCAAAATGTCTCAAGAAAGCTACGATAAATTGGCAGATATCATGGGAGTTCCTCATATGGACGCAAGCCAACTTGGATATATCAATCACAAGCCACTTGTTTGGCCTAATGAATGTGCACGACACAAACTATTGGATGTAATTGGAGATTTAGCTTTAATTGGAAAACCAATCAAAGGTAGAATTATTGCTACGCGTCCTGGACATACTATTAATAATAAATTTGCGCGTCAAATGCGTAAAGAGATTCGTTTGCATGAAATACAAGCACCTTCATACAACTGCAATGAAGAGCCTATTATGGACGTAAATCGCATTCGCGAACTGCTTCCACACCGTTACCCATTCCAATTGGTAGATAAGGTAATTGAAATTGGTGCAAACTATATTGTAGGTATAAAAAATATCACAGTAAATGAGCCATTCTTTCAAGGACACTTTCCTGAAGAACCAGTAATGCCGGGAGTATTACAAGTAGAAGCTATGGCACAAGTAGGTGGATTACTTGTTTTAAACTCAGTTGATGACCCAGAGCGTTATTCAACCTATTTCATGAAAATTGATGGAGTTAAATTCAGACAAAAAGTAGTTCCTGGAGATACCTTAATTTTCCGCGTAGAACTAATATCTCCTATCCGTAGGGGTATAGCAACAATGAAAGGCTATGCGTTCGTTGGCGAAAAAGTAGTTTGCGAAGCAGAGTTTATGGCACAAATCGTAAAAAATAAATAAATAAACATGATAAGTTCTTTAGCATCTATTCATCCCGAAGCGAAAATCGGTGAAAATGTAGAGATTGGTCCTTTTGTATTTATAGACAAAAATGTGATCATTGGTGATAATAATAAGATTATGCCAAATGCTACTATTTTATATGGTTCACGCATCGGAAATGGAAATACGATTTTTCCAGGTGCTGTAATTGGAGCAATTCCACAAGATTTAAAGTTTCGTGGAGAAGAAACGACTGCAGAAATTGGCGATAACAACACAATTAGAGAGAATGTAACAATCAATCGTGGAACTGCAGCCAAAGGACGTACTGTTGTTGGTAACAGCAATCTATTAATGGAGGGTGTTCACGTTGCACACGATGCCATTATTGGGAATGGTTGCATTATTGGCAACTCAACCAAAATGGCAGGAGAAATTATAATTGATGACAATGCAATAGTTAGCGCAAATGTATTAATGCATCAATTCTGCCATGTAGGAAGCCATGTCATGATTCAAGGTGGTAGTCGTTTTAGCAAAGACATCCCCCCTTACATCATTGCAGGAAGAGAACCGATTTCTTATGCAGGCATAAATATTATCGGACTACGTCGCCGTGGTTTTTCAAATGAGACAATCGATAGTATTCACAATACTTATCGTTTAATTTATCAAAGTGGGTTAAATATTTCTGATGCTTTGGCTAAAGTTGAAGAAGAAGGACTTAGCAAGACCCCGGAAGTTGAATATATTGTTAATTTTATTCGTACATCCGAACGCGGAATTATAAAATAATTTAAAGCACTCGTACACTAATAGGATATGCTTAAACATATTTGTTAGAAGCAAATTAACGACAACGCAATTATTATGATTTATAGATTTACCATTATCTCTGATGAAGTCGATGATTTTCTAAGAGAAATACAAATTGATCCGGAAGCTACTTTTTATGATTTCCATGAAGCTATCATCAAATCTGTAGGATATGCTGATGATCAAATGACATCATTCTTTGTGTGTGATGACGATTGGGAAAAAGAAAAAGAAATTACCCTTGAGGAAATGGACAACAATCCTGAAATGGATAGTTGGTTGATGAAGGATACAACAATAAATGAAATGATAGAGGATGAAAAGCAAAAAATGCTTTATGTCTTTGACTATATGACAGAACGATTATTCTTCATCGAACTAACTGAAATCATTACAGGAAAAAATGTGCAAGGAGCAGTTTGTACAAAAAAAATAGGAGATGCACCTAAGCAAACAATTGATTTTGAAGAAATGATTGCTACAGGAAACTCTTTAGAATTGGATGAAAACTTTTATGGTGATCAAGATTTTGATTTAGAAGATTTTGATCAAGAGGGTTTTGATATCGATGGAGGAGCAGCTAGCGGTCCTACAGATTATAACGAAGAAAGATTTTAAATTTTAACTATAAGAGTGTGTAAATAAGTATACTTATTTACACACTCTTTCTATTTATATATGCCTATGCCAAATCTTATTGTATTAATTGGGCCGACAGGGGTTGGAAAAACCGAATTAAGTCTTCGTTTGGCAGAATTCTTTGACACTGACATTGTTTCTGCCGATTCAAGACAGCTTTATGCTGATCTTAAAATAGGAACAGCCGCACCTACTTCAGAACAATTAAGTAGAGTTCATCATCATTTAGTTGGAACTTTGCAAATCACAGATTATTATAGTGCTGCATGTTATGAAGAGGATGCTATCGCTATAATAAATAAACTTTTTGAAACCAAAAATACGGTTATTTTAACTGGCGGATCAATGATGTACGTAGATGCTGTATGCAAAGGGATAGACGATATTCCAACTATTGATGAGGAAACGCGCAAAATGATGTTAGAAAAATACCACGAAGAGGGACTAGAAAAGTTATGTGCGGAGCTAAAACTGATGGACCCGGAATATTATAAAGTGGTAGATTTAAAAAACTACAAACGCGTTATTCACGCTTTAGAAATATGCTATATGACGGGGCGTACATACACTTCGTACCGTACACAGCAAAAAAAGAAACGACCATTCAATATTATTAAAGTAGGATTAACACGAGACCGAGAAGAACTCTATGACAGAATAAACCGTCGTGTAGATATAATGATGGAAGATGGACTCTTAGAAGAAGCTAAAACTTACTATCCACACAAAAGCCTCAACTCTTTAAACACTGTAGGCTACAAAGAAATATTTAACTACATGGACGGAGTTTGGGAACTACCTTTTGCCATTGAGAAGATAAAGCAAAACTCTCGTATTTATTCGCGCAAACAAATGACATGGTTTAAGCGAGATACAGAGATTAAATGGTTTCATCCAGATCAGGAACAGGAAATAGTAGACTATTGCAATTCGCGGATTGTCACTAAATAACACTATATAAGCACTATGAAAACTACACTATTAATCTTACTATCGATATTTACTTTAAACCTTTTTGCACAAACCGAAACAGAGTTAGTTGATCAAGCCAACAAAAGCAATAAAGCTAAAGATTGGAATGAATTAGCAGCATACTACTCTGACCAAAGAAATGCAGAAAGTCAATTAATAGCTGCTGATAAAGCATATAATAAAGCTGTTGAAGAAGGAAATAAAATAGAGCAAGGCAGAGCACTTATTTATCAAAGCGAATGTGAACTTGCTAAATATAAAAAGTATACTGACCGCTATATTAGTTTATTACAACAAGCCGAAACTCTCTTAAAAAAACAATCTCCATCCATTGATTTGGCTTTATGCTATCACAAGATTAGTCAAATACACAATACAAAAGGAGAACATAATGAAGCTTTAGTTTATTTATTTAAAGCTATCGAAGTTTGTCCATCCGAAGAGACCAAACAATTAGGATCGATATACTGTGATTTGGGCTATTCATATTTGTATAAAGGAGTACCCGATTCAACTAAAATATACACCTTAAAAGCCATTGATATCGCTACTGTAAATTGTGACACTATGGCTCTGACAGTAGGATATAGCACACTAGGAATAGTCAGTAAACGTGAGTATGACTATGCAAAGGCACTTGAATACTATTTGAAGTGTGCCAAACTCTATGAGTCGCAAAAAGAATGGAGCAGATTAGTGGTAAATTGGTGCAATATAGCTGTATTGTATACTGAATGGGGAAAGAACGAACAAGCCATCGAATTTGGACACAAAGCATTAAACTTGTGCAAACACTATGATTTACCTCATGAAACATTAAGTAGAGCATCACTAATATTAGGTGCTCCATTGGTTGCTGAAAAGAGGTATCGCGAAGCTGTTAATACCTATTTGCAAGCTCTTTCAGGATTAGAAGTATCTTATATGAAACGTTCGTGCTTGTTTGGGCTAGCTACAGCATATTATGATTTAGGGATACGCGACTCGAGCCGATACTACTTGCAGGCACTTGAAGAAGAATTTAGTGTTTCGAAAGCAAAACTGACCGACAGCTACTACTCCTTTAAAGGCTATATGGCTCTCAAAGAAAACAAATTTAATGAGGCGGTAAACTACTATGAAGAGAGCTTAAATATACAGAAGAACAAAAAGAGCGGTGTATTAATAGGCAAAGACATTTCCATTTACACCAACCTTGTCAAAGCTTATTTAGGATTGCATAATTACAAGAAAGCATTAGAATATCAACAAACAGCGTTCGATTTACAAGATACAATCAATCAAAGAAAACATAAAGAATTACTTTCAGAGTATTATGCAGAATTTAAAACTGCAGAGAAAGAGTTAGAAATCACTCGTTTAGAAATGAAGCAACAAGAAACTCGATTTCGATCAGTGATGATTTTTATAACATTAGCAGCTGTGGTTATTCTGTTAATTATAGCCTTGCTCTATACCCGATTACAGCGGTTAAAAAAGGAGAGAGAAGCTACCCTTTTGGCACAACGTATCGAGCAAAAAGATAATGAATTTGCCCAATTACAACAACAAACCGAAAAGCGTTTGACACGCAAATACATTGAAGGGTTAGAGACCGAGCGAGAAAGATTAGCTAAAGAGTTGCACGACGATGTATGTAACAGCATTTGGGCGCTTGAAATGAAAGTTGAATCATTGAAAGATACAATGGGAGAAACTGCCACGAATGAGATAAAAACTCTCTCCTCTATTCGCAATAGAGTCCGTTCTATCTCGCATGAATTGATGCCTCCAGTATTTCAATATGCCACAATTGATGAAATGCTAGACGATTTCATAGATCACTTACAACTACCCGCTCTTACCAAAGCATCTTACAGTTCAACTAAAGACTATGATTGGAACAGAGTTTCTCCAGAAGTTGGATTTGAGTTATATCGAGTAGCACAAGAGGCCATAAGCAATACGTTAAAATATGCCGATGCCACAGAAATTAGAGTCAAGCTATCTGTAGATGATAAAACAATAGTTATGGCTATTGAGGACAATGGAAAAGGATTCGATATTGATAATCATAAAGCCGGAATAGGTTTACACACGATTAAGCAACGAATTAATTCAATAAATGGAAAGGTGGAAATATATTCTCAGTCACAGAAAGGAACTAAAATAATAACTAAGACAAGTATCGAATTATAACACCATAAGAAAACCCTTGCATACCTGGAAAGTATAGCAAGGGGTTTGAGCATCTATCAAATAATATAATAAAGATATTAATGCTTAACTTTTACTTTCGACTATTCTTCTTTATCAACCTACGAATCCACAAGTAATAACCAGTAAGTGGTAAAATAGTTCCTAGTAATGCAGCTACGAAGTAGAGAATTTTAGTTATTACTCCTCCCCAATTACCCACATGAACCGAGTAAATCCAACCTCGTATCTTATTTGCTTTACTCTGATTTTCATATAGCTCGATTGCCGTTATTTTACCGCTATCTTTACTAAAAACATACTTATCCGAAGCGCGTTGATTTCCCATCTCAGCAAATGACACATTAGCACTACCGTCTGCAATAACTAGTTGTTTGAATGTAGGATTATTGTTGCTAAGTTCATTGAAAATCTGCTGCCAATGACGAAAAGTCCCACCATGTTTTACCACTTTGCTTTTTTCGTTACTATCAGCTCTTCCACCCGCTTCTCGCTGACTTGCAGCAGAGCGCTTTCCCTCTCCTCTGGGTTTGAGTGATTGGGAGTTTTCAGAAGAGTCATCACTGTTTTGCGCTAAGGTTGATTGAGAGGTTATTTGCTCTTTCTTAACTTTAGGTTGAGTTGCATTACTGTGAGGTGCACCTTGTTGAACTTCAACTCCAAAAACAGTATAGAAAGCAGAGCGATACCAAGGAAAAGACCATGTAAGTCCCGTCAATGCCATCACCAATAGTAACAATGTAGCATAAAACCCACCAGCAACGTGCAAGTCGAACCAAAATCGATGCTGTCCTTTCTTGGTAGCAATACACAGCCTGTTTTTTAGTCCTTTCAGAGAGCGAGGAACCCAAATGACCAAACCCGATAGCAGCACAAAAACAAACATTATTGTACTAACTCCTACTATCATTTTACCCCAAAAGATTTCTCTATCGGGCTTCATACTGTCAAGCAACCAACGGTGCATTCGGAACATAAAGGTAAAAAAAGGAATCCGTTCATTTTTATCGATAATCTCTCCAGTGTATTGATTGATAAAAAGAGCCGCACGACGTGGCTTAGATAGATTTACTTGATATGTTCTTTGAGGATCAGAGGAGATAGCAACTCCGGTAATTGATACCGAATCGGGTAAGGTTCTCACTACATTTCTCATCAACTCATTTAGGGGTAATGGTTGCCCCGTTACCTCTTTTACAAAGTAACGGTTTGGCATGGTCAACTCATTAATTTCGGTTTCAAATATGAGTGATGCTCCAGTGATACAAGTGATTGCTATAATAATGCCAAAAGGCACTGAGAGCCATAAATGAATTTTGCTAAAAACTTTTCTCATCGCCACTCATTGGATAATTTACCTACAGCACTAACACCGCCATCGGCAGTAACCACTAAGCCTTTTGTAGCAGTTGCAGTCACAGGGTTAATAACATACATTGTTGGTTTAGCTCCGGCAGTAACCGGTGTGACAGCTATGTAGGCCAAGCCATTATCTACAAAAGCATTCTTGCTTAAACTATTGATGGAATCGGCATCGGGTAATCCTTCTACCCAGGTAAATTTACCTTCGCTGGCCTTAAATATACCCAAACGGTGTGTATTTACAGTCCACGATTTATCTTCTGTTTTATCTTTATACATTTGCAACAAAAAATAATCTTCAGTGATATGCCATACTTTATACATTGCTCTTCCGGCTACTACATCATCCTCTAAGTTTACATAGTAATCTTTATCAAACTCTGTTGTACCTGCTTTAATACGCAACACTCCAGAAGGTTTATTGGTTTTTTGAATGCCTGTTAAAGTAGAAGGATAACTAGCAGAAAAGACATAGATATTTCCTTGGGCATCAACATCAATATTAGAATAGTATTGCGAGCGATACCGCGATGTGGCATAGCTCAGGCGATTGTCGGTGATAATAGTTGGATTTTCAAAATCAGTGCCATTATATATTGCTACCGAGACTTGATTTGGAGTAATTGTTCCAGAAATTCCCCCCTCGTCATTAATAAGAGCCTTAGCCTCATCACTCAACAGTGCACTATTGTTTTGCACTCCCCAAACACTAACTCCTTCGGGACAAACCCCTGCATAAATCTTTCCATTTGATTCGACAAGCCCCGATACGGTACAGTACTCACCGGTACCAATCATATTTTCGCCCACTACTGTCTTTGTAGATAGAGTTTGTCTTTCGGCATCGATCATTGTAAAGGTGATGCCATATTGAGGATTCCCCGCACCATCTTTTTTGTCGGTTGCCCCAGATGCTGCTGTGATTATCTGATTACCATATTGCCCAATGGTAGTAAATCGGTTTTGAATTTCGTGACGAATGTTGCGTTCTACCAAATCACCCTCTTCATCCATTTCATAAGAAGTGGTAACACCAGCATTTCCTTGATTGTAGACTAAACGATAAGCATACTTTTCTTTAAAGAACACCCAGTAGGAAGCATTATCAACCTCTATACCATCAGCTACTAATGAAATCTCGCCATTATCTAATGCATCGGTAGTCAATAGGTAGGTTGCTTCGGAGCTAGTACCGGCAATGACGTATTTACTCCCCGTAAATCCATTAGCCTTGTCACCGTTTGAAGTATAATCATCGCTACATCCACTTAAGCTCAATCCAAGAGCCACCATCCCCATTGCGTTGTAAAGTAATTGTTTTTTCTTCATTGTAGTTTACTTTTTATTATTGATTTCTATATTGTCTATTTACCAAATGTATATCTGAATTTGCCATAAAATGCCCTTCCCGCCTTTTGGAGACTGAAGTTATCGTATAACTTTTCATCGGTAAGGTTTTTACACTCTATTGAGAAATTATACTTACCATTATCCATACTATACACCACACTTACATCGTGCGAAAGTTGAGTAGGTACCTGTTGCTTACTTTTTTTATTGCCATGATTCTCCCAGTATAGATAAAAACTATGCACGTAAAGAGCTCCGTAGTTTATAGAGAGTGTATTTCCCCTCTTCACAAAATTTCGCAAGTTGATAGAGACATCGCCATTTGCAAACTCATAGGGAGTATTTGGCATCCGTACCCCGTAGGTAGTACTTTCTTGCAAAGTGTTTCCACCCACATATCGTTCATTATCTCTTGCATTGAGTCGGGTATAACTGCCTCCTACGCTAAGTAGTGTTGCATAGTTATAACGAGCTTCAAGGTTGAAGCCCTTAGTCTTCACTCGACCATGATTTTCATAGAGCCCATAATAAAGTCCTCCGGAATAACTATTAATAGTACGTCGGATATAATTTCGAGTATCTCTATAGATTAAGCCACCTTCAACATAGATATTATGTTTGCTAAAAGTCTTCATATAAGATAGGTTCAAGTTGACATTATCGCTATGTTCGGGTTTTAAACCTATAGCACCCAACTCTAGATCTTCATCTCCAAAAAGTTCTTCGGTAGTAGGTAGTCGGTAGGCACGTTCATAAGACAGTTTGAGTTGCAAGCCGTTGACGATATAGTAACTCCCTGCAGCACCATACCCTAGCGCATTTACATTTTCACTGAAAGCAACATAGTTGAACGCGCCCGTAGTTGATGCGTTACGCGGTCCTTTGCTATGCTGACTATAAAGCTTTCCGAAAGCCGATAAGTTAATTCGCTCTTTCCAATGAAAGCGATAAGAAAGCCCACTGACATTTTTAAGAGAAACTTTGTCGAACGAAGCCGCAACGGCTGAGTTATCGGCTACTCCGGTAGAGTTTGTAGTCTTACGCTTGAAGGAAGTTAACACATGATTGAATACAACACTATGTTGATTGCTGATGTGATAATTGGCGGTAAAGGTACCATTCCAGTTATCGTTTGCAAACTTACCATCCTGGTAGCTTTGTTCACCGAGTTTGCCATTGTTGTAAATGTGGTCTCCATGCCAATTGTACACATAGGTAGCGGTATCCAAGTTGTGTGTTAGGTTACGGTTATAATTGGCAGTAAGACTCACAGTTAGTCCTTTTAAAAACAGATCCTGCTTGCGATACTCCACAGAGGGCATGTATGAGTAGTTTTTACGTCTTTTCTGGCCGAACACGATTTCTTGACGAACGCCGGTTTGAATTTCTTTATTACTATTAGAGAAGGTAAAGCCGAACACGAACCTATCGGCAAACCACTTATTAACAACTCCTACTTTGGCAATAACGGCTTCGTTGTGAAATGCGTCATGAAAACGCTTCACACGTTCAACAGCGGTTTGGTCAATTTGCCCGTTTGATAAATCTTTTACCGGAGTATCTATCCAGTAGCTATTGTCCGAATAGTTGGCAAATGCATTAATCTCATACATAAAGCCATTTTTAAGAGTCTGCCCCATATTGAAGTGCACTTTGTGAGTATTGAATGATCCGTATGAGTAAGAGGCATCAAGAAACAAGGAGCGCTTGTTGCCGGTAATAATATTGATAACACCGCCTAGTGCATCGGAACCAAACCCCACCGGTACCACACCGCGATACACCTCGATACGTTCAGCAAAGTTCACCGGAATATTGTTTAGTCCGAAAGAGCTACCTACACCTTCTTGCGGAACACCATCAATAAACAATTTGATGTGTTTGCCCGTAAAACCATCTAACGAGAATTGCATATCAGACCCTACCCCACCCGATTCGCGTAGCTTTATCCCCGGCACCTTGATTAGTGCCGAAGCCAAATCTTGTGTACTATTATGAAGGGCTTTTGCATCAACAGCTACAGCGTTGAAGGCCGATTTTTTAAGCCGACTTACCCCATCTGAAACCACAACCACCTCTTCGAGCTCTGTGACAGCCGGTTTAAGAAACACATTTTGTTTGTTACGTTCACCAGCTTCCAATCTAACTTTCAGCTGAATTGTTTCGTAACCTATAGCCGATACCACTAATGTATATTCACCGGGAACTGCTTTAAGATGATAAACACCTTTATCATTTGTTATCCCTCCTACATTTACATCTTTTAAATAAACCGTAGCAAAGTCAATTACCTCCTTTTCGGTAGAAAAAACTTTACCCGAAATCAATGCTTTATGTTGTGCAAATGCTTGTTTTGAAAACAATATCAATAAAATAACTAGACTTATTGCACACCAATTTTTCTTTAATCTTTTCACTGTATTTGAGTATTCTATAACTAATCTATCTTTTTATCGAGTGCAAAGTTCCGTTAAAATATAGATGAGTGCAATCGCCTTTTGTGGGTATAATAAAGAATAGCAATACCACTTATAGGTATAAAAAAGAAGATATAAGGGCTCAGTTCGTAAAGTTGGGGTTTTAATGATATGTGGGTCGGACAGAAGACCTAATGGGTACGCTCAAAATGTTCATGTCGCTAGCTTGCGTGGCATAGCAGGTAATACATTAAAGTTTCAATTAGTTTCAAGCCTTTGAAACTGTAGTTCCGAGCTATTGGGAGCATAGTTTCAAGCCTTTGGAAGCAAGTGGAAACATGTTTCTCAACGCAAACTGAAATCATTTAGAGCTACATTCAGAAAAGTAGATGATGTTAGGCTCTATTGCTATAGGGTGATGATGTTATATGCATAATTATTACTTCTAAGAATAATAACTGAGCTGATATAAGCTAACAATAAGAGTTAGAAAAAATTAGTAGTAAATCATGATATAGTTTGATTATTGCAAAATAACAAAGGGTGCACTTCAATTAGTGCACCCCGTCAAACAATTAAGAGAGAGAGT
>DKPL01000088.1 GCA_002471185.1 Bacteroides sp. UBA7335 | reverse complement strand
AAAAGAGATTTTAAATGAGGCTTTAGCCCTTTCTCCTCCTTTTTCATATTCTCGCGTACATATTCGATGCGGGAAGCAAAATCTTTCAAAATGGCTTTAAGATCTTGTTCTTTCATTTTAAAATATATTTTAATTAGTTATACTACATATAAATGTTTTGGAAGGCAAAAAGTTCAATATACTCCCCTGAAATATTTCTTTATTACACCACACGATTGCTTATTTTTTGATTTAGGCTGTTTAAGAAGTTCTTTTTACTTATTCTCAGATGTGATAAAGTAGGTAAAGGTTACTTATTGTTAATTAATTTAATAAATTAAAGCTTTATGTGAGTGTTTATGCTAATAGTCCGTACTTTTACACTCGTGAATAAACTTGTGAAAATATCATCGCTGTTGCTTGTCGTTATTGTAGCTGTGGGCTCAATAGGGATAAACATCTTAAGCTATTGCTGTAACCACAAAGAAATAGGCTTGTTTTCGGCTGTTGGTACGGTTCATAGTGATATGGCTCATGCGCATTATTCGCACAATCATCATAAGCAGTGCAACTGTTCTTTGGATGACTCTCGTTGTGAAAACTCGGAATATAATGGATTGAACTGTTGTTCGAGCGAATGTTCTTCTGTTGAGATTGAACACGATGCTCACGATTGTCATACCGCTGACCATTGTATGAAGAATGACTTTATACAGCTGAAGCCGGTGAAGAATACTGATTATGTTGTTTGCTTTATTGCTCCTTTACCTATTGTAATAGAGCTTTTTGACTTTTCTCCTAAAGATAATACTGAGTCTGACTATCCGCTTGCGGTAAGTGAGCTTCCGCCTAATTACACAGGGCGAGATATTCTTGCCAAGCATGCTATTCTACTAATTTAATTTATTTCTTATTTATATTGCTCTTGTCGAACTCTGCCAATTGGCTTAGTTGCGACTCTGTTGTCGTATTAATTAATAAGAAATAAATACATGAATTTATATAAAATATTATTTACCGCACTTGTTCTTGCGGTTTCTACTTCTCTTTTTGCAGATAATCGATTAAAAGGTAAAGTTGTTGACAATGATGGTGAACCGGTAGCAGGCGCTAACCTCCGTTGGAAAAATACTTCGGTAGGAGGTGTCACTGATATGGAAGGTCTTTTTGAAATCGAACTGTCGAAAACTTCAAAACAATTAATTACTAGTTATATTGGTTATGCTTCGGATACATTAACCGTTGTTGATACTGCTGAGTTTATAAATATTGTGTTGAAAGCTGAGGCTAGCCTTGATGAGGTTGTTGTCAGTGCGCGCCGTTCGGGTACGTTAAATTCTCGTGTGGATGCTATGCAAACCCAAAAGATAACTTATGATGAACTTTGTAGAGCTGCTTGCTGTAACCTGGCTGAAAGTTTTGAAACCAATGCTTCGGTGGATGTGGCTTATAGTGATGCTGCTACTGGGGCTCGTCAAATTAAACTGTTGGGTTTATCAGGTACTTATGTTCAGATGTTGACCGAGCAAATTCCTAATCTTCAAGGGGCTGCCTCACCTTATGGGTTGAGCTATGTGCCTGGTCCATGGATGGAGGGTATTCAGGTGTCTAAAGGCACTTCTTCTGTAAAAAATGGGTATGAAGCACTAACTGGGCAGATTAACATCGACTACAAAAAACCTCAAACTGCAGATCCGCTGTTTGTTAATCTGTTTGCTGCTCACACAGGACGGTTAGAGGCTAATGCTGATGTTAATGTAAACTTAAATAAACGTTTGGCTACAGGATTAATGTTGCATTACTCGCGCGAAAAAATGTCACATGACTCTGATGATGATGGGTTCTTGGATATGCCTAAAACAGAGCAGTTTAATGTTATGAATCGTTGGTATTACAAAAGCGATAACTATATCTTTCAGGCAGGAGTGAACTATGTTCATGAAAAAAGAGAGAGTGGGCAGATTGCACATAATAATCATATAGCTGATCCTTATAAAATTAATATAGAGACTAATCGTGCGCTAATATTTACAAAGAACGGGTATATCTTTAATCACGATAAGAATACTAATATAGCTTTGATTCTCTCGGGTACTTATCATAAACAAGATTCTGAATTTGGGCATACCCCATTTGACGTAGAGCAAAAAAATGTATATGCAAACTTGATGTTTGAAACGGAATTTAATTCGAAAAATAAGATAAGTACCGGGGTGAGTATGAACTATGATTACTATAATGAATCGTTGAATAATGCTAAGGTTTCGGGACTTGATAATCTTTATCTTAAGCGAAGTGATGCTATTAGTGGAGCTTACGCACAATATACTTTCGATTATTATAGTCGATTTACTTTGTTGGCAGGGGTACGTGGAGACTATAGCTCCGATCATGGTTTTTTTGTAACTCCTCGTCTGCATTTGAAATATGCTCCTTTTGGTGAACTGCTTAGTCTACGTGCTTCGGTGGGTAAAGGGTATCGAATTGCTAATGTATTGATTGAAAATAGTTACTTGCTAGCAAGTAGTCGTCGGTTGATATTTGATAAAGGACTTGATCCCTTTGAATCGGCTTGGAATTACGGTGCTAGTGCGCACCTTACACTTCCTTTGTTTGATAAGAATTTGTCGGTAATGCTTGAATATTACTATACAGATTTTGACAAGCAGGTAGTTGCTAACCTCGAAGATCCAACGCAGGTTGTATTTTCAAATCTTCAAGGACGCTCGTATGCTCAAAATGCTCAAATAGAGATATCTTATCCTTTTTTTAAGGGTTTTTTACTGACTGGCGCTTATCGATTGACTGACGTGAAGACTACTTATAACGGGAAGTTGATGACTAAACCGCTTACGAATAAGTATAAAGGACTGCTTACGGCTTCTTATCAAACTCCTAGTGGAATGTGGCAGTTTGATGCTACTTCTCAATTTAATGGAGGTGGTCGTATGCCCGATCCCGGGACTGTTAATCCGTTATGGGATACTACCTTCCCGGCTTATGTTTCGCTTAGCGCCCAAGCTACCTTTAATTATAGAGAGTTAAGTGTATATATAGGTGGTGAGAATTTAACAGGATATCGTCAAAAAAATCCCATAATTGATGCTGCTAACCCTTGGGGAGAAAATTCGCGATTTGATGCGTCAATGGTATGGGGGCCTGTTCATGGACCTAAATTTTATATTGGTTTAAGGTGGTCTATACCAAAGGTTTGATCTGTATGAATGCTCTTTTTTGAAATTGAAAAATAAATAATAACTCAATATTGTATAACTAAAATTTAATGGAAACATGATGAAAACAATGATGAATTTTAAAGTGATTATGTTGATGGCAATGGTGTCTCTTTTTACTTTAAATGTATCTGCGCAAAAGGCAGATGAAACACAAATTTTATTTAGTGTAAAAGTGGATTGTAAAAGCTGCGTAAAAAAGATTGAAAATCATTTTGGTCCGATGCGTGGAGTGAAAAAAGTGAAAGTTAGTTTGCCTGATCAAACTGTAGATATTGTTTATTCAACTAAACGATTAGACGAAGCAAAGCTTATCGCCGAGTTTAAAAAAATAGAATTGGATGCAAAGCCTATAAAAGTGGAAACTTGCACTGAAACTAAAAAATGTTGTGGAGGACATTGATTTAACTTCACAAAATTAAATTAAAAATGAGAGGGTATTTGCTATTAAATAAATAGCTAATGCCCTCTTTTTAAATCTTATAAAGTTAAAAATGTATATAAGTCATCAGAAAGCCTTGAATTTTAATTGTTATTTAGCTCTTTTTTCTTTAATATTTTGTCGGCGAATAGATTATTTGTATCTTTGCAATCGAAATGGATGATAGGAGGGGGGCGATTAAGCTCCTTTTTTTGTTCTTATAACGCTAACAATGATAGAAAAGAAGACAGTTTGTCAAATCGTAGAAGAGTGGTTGGAAGGAAAAGACTACTTTTTAGTGGAGGTCTCAGTGAGCCCAGACGATCGTATTGTGGTTGAAATAGACCATGCAGAGGGTGTTTGGATTGAAGATTGCGTAGAATTAAGCCGTTACATAGAATCGAAGTTGAATCGTGAAGAGGAAGACTATGAATTAGAAGTCGGCTCTGCTGGTATCGGACAACCATTTAAGGTGGTTCAGCAATACTACAATCATATTGGCAGCGAAGTAGAAGTACTTACTAAAGCCGGTCGCAAACTGACAGGTGTACTTAAAGAAGTAAACGATGAAGCATTTGTGGTAGGCGTAGAGAAAAAAATGAAAGTCGAAGGCTCTAAACGTCCTAAATTGATGGAAGAGGATGAAACTTTCCGTTATGATGAAATCAAATATACGAAATACTTAATTAGTTTTAAATAATTATGGCCAAAAAAGAAGAAACAATCAGCTTGATTGATACCTTTTCGGAATTTAAAGAACTGAAAAATATCGATAGAACAACAATGGTGAGTGTTCTTGAAGAAGCTTTTCGTAGTGTTATTGCTAAAACTTTCGGCACAGACGAGAATTATGATGTGATTGTAAACCCCGATAAAGGGGACTTTGAAATCTGGCGTAACCGTGAAGTGGTTGCTGATGAGGATTTGGATAATCCACACATGCAAATATCACTTTCTGAAGCTCAGAAAATAGACTCTTCTTATGAAGTAGGCGAAGAAGTGACTGACGAATTTAATTTTGCAAAGATGGGGCGCCGTGCCATCTTGAACTTACGTCAAGCTTTGGCCTCAAAAATATTAGAACTCGAAAAAGATAGCCTATACAATAAATATATTGATAAAGTAGGTACAATTATAAGCGCAGAAGTATATCAAATTTGGAAAAAAGAAATGCTTTTGCTTGATGATGAAGGAAATGAATTGCTTCTGCCTAAAACAGAACAAATCCCTGCTGACTTCTATCGTAAAGGTGAAGCTGCTCGTGCAGTTGTTGCGCGTGTTGATAACAAAAACAATAATCCAAAAATTATTCTATCGCGTACATCTCCGGTTTTCTTACAACGTCTGTTTGAAATGGAAGTTCCCGAAATTAATGATGGTTTAATAACTATCAAGCGCATCGCTCGCATTCCAGGTGAACGTGCTAAAATTGCTGTAGAATCTTATGATGATCGCATCGACCCAGTTGGTGCTTGTGTGGGTGTAAAGGGTAGTCGTATTCACGGTATTGTTCGCGAACTTCGTAATGAGAATATTGATGTTATTAACTATACATCTAATATCTCACTGTTTATACAACGTGCACTTAGCCCGGCTAAAATCTCCTCGATTCGTATTAATGAAGAAGAGAAAAAAGCAGAAGTTTTCTTGCGTCCGGAAGAGGTTTCGTTGGCTATTGGTAAAGGCGGTTTGAATATCAAACTTGCAACTATGTTGACTGAGTATACTATTGATGTGTTCCGTGAGTTAGAAGAAGGAATTGATGGTGAGGATATTTATCTTGATGAGTTTAAAGATGAAATTGATTCATGGGTAATCGATGCAATTAAAGCTATTGGTATTGATACTGCTAAAACAGCTTTAAATGCTTCTCGTGAAATGCTTATTGAGAAGACTGACTTGGAGGAAGAAACAGTAGACGAGGTATTACGTATTTTAAAAGCAGAATTTGAAGAAGAATAAGATATAAACTCTGGCGCACCTTTTAGTATTGCTGAAAGGTGCGTGTGTCAGATTCTAGAATAGCTCTTTCTATTAAGTTCTGCGGGCCTTGCGATGCTTGTCATCCAGGCTTTATTAAATTTATTATTTAAAAGTATGACGATAAGGTTAAACAAAGTAACAAGAGACTTGAATGTAGGTATTTCGACGGTAGTCGAGTTCTTACAGAAGAAAGGGTTTACCGTTGAGGCTAACCCGAACACAAAAATTACGCAAGATCAGTATGCTATACTTGTAAAAGAGTTTAGCACAGACAAAGACCTTAGGGCTGAATCTGACCGCTTTATTCAAGAGCGTCAAAACAAGGACCGCAATAAAGTATCTGTCTCTATTGATGGCTACGATAAGAATGATAAGAAGGACAAAGAAAAGGAAAAAGAGGATGTAATTAAGACTGTTGTGCCTGAAGATGCGCGTCCTAAATTTAAACCTGTCGGAAAAATAGACTTAGATAAAGTAACTCGCAAAGACGCTTCTGAGACTATTAAACCTCAAGATAAAAAACAAGAACCTAAAAAAGTAAAAGCTCCGGTAGCACCTGTTGTTGAAGAGGTGATAAAAGAACAGCCTGTAGAAGTAGTTGCTCCTCAGCCTGTTAAAGAAGAGCCTATTGTTGAAAAGGTTGAAACAGTAGCTCCTGTTGCTGAGCCAATTATTGAACCTGAAACGGTGAAAGAAGAAATAAAAATGGAGAATACCCCAAAGAGGAAAGAAGAAGTTAAAGAAAAAACAACAGAGGCTATTGCACAGCCTGCTACAAAAACAGTAGAAACTCCAGCTGAAAGTTCTGAGCAAGAAAATGCTGATGGTAATGGCGTCTTTAAAATTCGTCAACCAGAGTTTGTATCGAAGATTAATGTCATTGGACAAATTGACTTGGCTGCGCTAAATCAATCTACGCGTCCAAAGAAAAAATCAAAAGAGGAAAAGCGTAAAGAACGCGAAGAAAAAGAGAAAGTCCGTTCTGATCAACGTAAACAGATGAAAGATGCTATCATCAAGGAAATTCGCAAAGATGATGCAAAAACATCTCATAAAGAGGGTGGAGATAGTCAAGATCCTAATAAGAAGAAACGTAATCGTATCAACAAAGAAAAGGTTGATGTGAACAATGCTTCTAACTTTGCACGTCCTACTCGTCCTAATAATAACAATAACAATAATAATAACGGTGGACCGCGCAATGACAATAAGAATGGTCAAGGTGCAGGTCAAAATAGACCCCGTCCTAATAATCATAAAGACCGCTTCAAGAAACCTATTATCAAACAAGAGGTAAATGAAGAGGATGTAGCAAAACAAGTAAAAGAAACACTTGCTCGCTTAACATCTAAAGGTAAGAATAAAGCTGCCAAATATCGTAAAGAAAAACGTGAAATGGTCTCTAACCGCATGCAAGAGTTGGAAGATCAAGAAATGGCAGACAGCAAAATCTTGAAGCTTACTGAATTCGTAACTGCTAATGAGTTAGCTAACATGATGGATATTTCTGTTAATCAGGTTATTGCTACTTGCATGAGCATTGGTATGATGGTATCTATCAACCAGCGTTTGGATGCAGAAACAATCAATTTGGTTGCTGAAGAATTTGGATATAAAACTGAATACATCAGTGCTGAGGTTGCTCAAGCTATCGTTGAAGAAGAAGATGCAGAAGAAGATTTGTTGCATCGTGCTCCTATTGTTACTGTAATGGGTCACGTTGACCACGGTAAAACATCGTTGCTCGACTATATTCGTAAGGCTAATGTTATTGCTGGTGAAGCGGGTGGTATTACTCAACATATCGGTGCATATCATGTAACTCTTGAGGACGGTCGTGATATTACCTTCCTTGATACTCCAGGCCATGAGGCATTTACTGCTATGCGTGCTCGTGGTGCTAAAGTTACCGATATTGCTATCATTATTGTTGCTGCCGATGACAATGTGATGCCTCAAACTAAAGAGGCTATCAATCATGCTACAGCTGCTGGTGTTCCTATTGTATTTGCTATTAACAAGGTTGATAAGCCAACTGCTAATCCTGATAAAATCAAGGAGGAATTGGCTCAAATGAATTTCCTTGTTGAAGAGTGGGGAGGTAAATATCAATCACAAGATATCTCTGCAAAACAGGGTACTGGTGTAAAAGAGCTTATGGAAAAAGTTCTTCTTGAAGCTGAAATGCTTGACTTGAAGGCTAATCCTAATAGAAATGCAACAGGTTCGATTATTGAATCTACTCTAGATAAAGGTCGTGGATATGTTGCTACTGTACTTGTATCAAATGGTACTTTGAAGGTGGGTGATATTGTTTTGGCGGGTACTCACTATGGTCGCGTTAAAGCAATGTTCAACGAGCGTAATCAGCGTATCAAAGAAGCTGGACCTGCTGAACCTGCATTGATTTTAGGTTTGAATGGTGCTCCTGCTGCAGGTGATACATTCCATGTCGTTTCTACCGATCAAGAAGCGCGTGAAATTACTAACAAGCGTGAACAACTTCAACGTGAGCAAGGACTTCGTACTCAGAAACTTCTTACTCTTGATGAAGTGGGTCGTCGTATTGCATTGGGCGACTTCCAAGAGTTGAACATCATTGTGAAGGGTGACGTGGATGGTTCTGTTGAAGCATTGAGCGACTCATTGATCAAGCTTTCTACTGAGCGTATTCAGGTGAATGTGATCCATAAAGGTGTAGGACAAATCTCTGAATCCGATGTTTCATTGGCTGCAGCATCAAATGCAATTATCGTTGGCTTCCAAGTACGTCCTTCGGGAGCTGCTGATAAATTAGCTGAAAAAGAAGGTGTAGATATTCGCAAGTATTCTGTAATCTATGATGCTATCGAAGAGGTTAAAGCTGCTATGGAAGGTATGTTGGCACCTGAGGTTAAAGAGGTTGTTACTTCTACTATTGAAGTTCGTGAAGTCTTTAATATCACTAAGGTTGGTACAGTTGCTGGTGCATTAGTAAGAACCGGAAAAGTGAAAAGAAGTGATAAAGCTCGTCTTATTCGCGATGGTATCGTAATCTTCTCTGGAACAATTAATGCTTTGAAACGCTTCAAAGACGATGTGAAAGAGGTAGGTACAAACTTTGAATGTGGTATCAGTCTTGTAGGATACAACGATATCAAAGTTGGCGATATGATTGAAACCTACGAAGAAGTAGAAGTGAAACAAACGTTGTAAACACGCAACGTATTAACATAATCGAGGTGGTAATGTGGTAACGTTGTTAAACGCCACCTTACCACCTTATTTTTTATATGACAACAATAGATATTATATTATTAGTGATTTTTGCAGCTGGATGTATTATGGGGTTTATAAAAGGCTTCATCCGTCAGTTGGCTTCTATACTAGGGCTTATTGTGGGGCTATTTGCCGCTAAAGCTTTGTATACTTCAGTTGCTGAAAAAATCTCACCACTGATTGATGGCTCCATGACAGTTGCTCATATTATTGCTTTTGTGGCTATTTGGGTAATTGTTCCATTGCTCTTTATACTTGTAGCCTCGCTGCTTACCAAAGCGCTTGAGGTGATTCACTTAGGATGGTTAAACCGTCTATTGGGTGGAGTTTTGGGTGCACTTAAATATTTATTGTTAGCAAGTCTTGTTATTGGCTTCCTTGAATATATCGATGCTGATAATAGCTTGATTTCTAGAACAAAGAAAGAAGACTCTGCGTTATACTATCCTATGCAGAAATTGTCAGGACTCTTTATTCCTGCTGCTAAGAAAGTGACGCAACAATATATAAATGAACTTCAAATATAAACAATGAAGCAAAAACAATTTAATAATAACATGCCCGATACCAACAAGCCCAAAGCGGAAGATACGAAAGTATCGAATGAGTTTGTTCGTAAATTGGCTGAAGAGAAATATAAATATGGCTTTACCAGTGATATTCATACAGATATCATTGAGAAAGGTCTGAATGAAGATGTTATCCGTTTGATATCTTCAAAGAAAGAAGAGCCGGAATGGTTGCTTGAATTTCGTTTGCAAGCCTACCAATATTGGCTTACGTTAGAAATGCCTACTTGGGCACATCTGAGTATCCCACCTATCGATTATCAATCAATTTCTTACTATGCCGATCCCACAAAGAAAAAAGAGGGGCCTAAAAGTATGGATGAGGTTGATCCTGAACTAATCAAAACATTTGATAAGCTTGGCATTCCCTTAGAAGAGCGTATGGCTTTGAGTGGAATAGCAGTTGATGCCGTTCTCGATTCTGTTTCTGTAAAGACTACCTTTAAAGAAACATTGATGGAGAAGGGGATTATCTTCTGTTCGTTTAGTGAAGCCGTAAAAGAGCACCCAGACTTGATTAAACAGTATTTAGGATCTGTGGTGAGTTACCGTGATAACTTCTTTGCTGCACTAAACTCTGCTGTATTTTCAGACGGTTCGTTTGTTTATATTCCTAAGGGAGTGCGTTGCCCTATGGAGTTGTCTACCTACTTCCGCATCAATGCAGCTAATACCGGTCAGTTCGAACGTACATTGATTGTGGCTGACGATGACTCTTATGTTTCCTATCTTGAAGGTTGCACTGCGCCAATGCGTGACGAAAATCAGTTGCATGCAGCAATTGTAGAAATTATAGTGCATGATCGTGCTGAAGTAAAATACTCTACCGTTCAAAACTGGTATCCGGGCGATGCACAGGGCAAAGGTGGAGTATATAACTTTGTGACCAAACGAGGTAACTGTAAGGGAGTAGATAGCAAATTGTCGTGGACACAAGTGGAGACAGGTTCGGCCATTACTTGGAAATATCCTTCGTGCATTCTTACGGGTGATAACGCTACTGCTGAATTTTACTCTGTAGCGGTGACCAATAACTATCAACAGGCCGATACCGGTACCAAGATGATTCATTTGGGCAAGAATACGCGAAGCACTATTGTGAGTAAAGGTATTTCGGCAGGAAAGAGTCAAAACTCTTACCGTGGTTTGGTTCGTGTAGCTTCAAAAGCCGATAATGCACGCAACTATAGCCAATGCGACTCTTTATTGTTGGGCGATAAGTGTGGTGCACATACATTCCCTTATATGGATATTCACAACGAAACGGCTCAGGTTGAGCACGAAGCTACTACTAGTAAAATCAGTGAAGATCAAATATTCTATTGCAACCAACGTGGTATTCCGACCGAAGATGCTATTGGATTGATAGTAAATGGTTATGCAAAAGAGGTATTAAATAAGCTACCTATGGAATTTGCAGTCGAAGCACAAAAGCTTCTTGCTGTTTCGCTAGAGGGTAGCGTAGGATAATTTTTTAATTAGAATAAAAGGAAATAACGATATGGAAATGAAACCAATGTTAGAGATAAAAGACCTTCATGCCAACATCAATGGTAAAGAGATATTGAAAGGTATCAACCTGACTGTAATGCCGGGTGAAGTACATGCTATTATGGGTCCGAACGGATCGGGAAAAAGTACTTTATCATCGGTTCTAGTAGGTAATCCTGCTTTCGAAGTGACTAAGGGCTCGGTTATGTTTCGTGGAAAGAACTTGTTAGAATTGTCTCCCGAAGATCGTAGTCACGAAGGTTTGTTCCTTAGCTTTCAATATCCGGTAGAGATACCAGGTGTAAGCATGGTGAACTTTATGCGTGCTGCCGTCAACGAGCAGCGCAAGTACAAAGGCCTTTCTCCGCTCACTGCTAGTGAGTTTTTAAAGCTGATGCGTGAAAAACGTGCAGTAGTTGAGTTGGATAACAAGCTAGCTAACCGTTCGGTGAATGAAGGATTTTCGGGTGGAGAGAAGAAGCGTAACGAAATCTTCCAAATGGCTATGCTCGAACCAACATTAAGCATCTTAGACGAAACAGACTCTGGGCTTGATATTGATGCATTGCGCATTGTGGCCGAAGGGGTTAATAAACTCAAAACTCCCGAAAGCAGCTGCATTGTGATTACTCACTACCAACGCTTGCTCGACTATATTAAGCCTGACATTGTGCACGTGCTTTATAAAGGTCGCATTGTGAAAACTGCAGGTCCCGATTTGGTACTTGAGTTAGAAGAAAAAGGATACGACTGGATTAAGAAGGAATTAGGAGAATAATTATGAGCGTAGAACAACAATATATCGATCTCTTTTTGCAGTGCGAAGATATGATTTGTCGCCATACGGCTCCCGTGCTCAATAACATGCGTACTGCCGGCTTCAATCATTTCAGAGAGCTAGGCTTTCCAAACCGCAAAATAGAGAAATATAAATATACCGACATCAGCAAGTTTTTTGCAAACGATTATGGATTGAACTTAAACCGTTTGGATATACCGGTCAATCCCTACGAAGTCTTTAAATGTGATGTCCCAAACATGAGTACTGCCTTATTTTTTGTTGTAAACGATATGTTTTACAATAAAGAACTGCCTAAGAGTAACTTGCCCGAAGGGGTGATAATGACCGGACTTAAAGAGGCTGCTTTGCAATATCCTGAGTTGGTGCAGAAGTATTATGGTCATTTGGCTGATACGTCAAAAGATGGTGTAACTGCTTTCAATACAGCATTTGCTCAAGACGGAGTATTTCTTTATGTTCCCAAAAATGTGATTGTAGAGAAACCCATTCAGTTGGTTAACATCCTTCGTGGTGATGTTGATTTTATGTCTAATCGTCGTGTGTTGGTGGTGCTCGAAGAGGGTGCACAGGCTCGTCTATTGGCATGCGATCACGCTATGGATGATGTAAACTTCTTATCTACACAGGTTGTTGAGGTGTTTGTTGGCGATAATGCAACTTTCGATTTCTATGAATTGGAAGAAACGCATACCAACACTGTGCGCATCAGCAATATGTATGTAGAGCAAAAAGCCAATAGCAATGTTTTGCTTAACGGTATGACTTTACACAATGGGGTTACTCGCAATGCAACCGAAGTAGTATTGGTGGGCGAAGGTGCCGAGATCAACCTATGTGGTATGGCCATTGCCGATAAAACTCAGCAAGTTGATAACCATACAACCATTGATCACACTGTGCCCAATTGTACTAGCAATGAGTTATTTAAGTATGTGCTTGATGATAGCGCTGTAGGAGCCTTTGCCGGTTTGGTGTTGGTTCGTCCGGATGCACAACACACCAGTTCGCAACAAACCAATCGCAACTTGTGTGCCACTCGCGAAGCTCGTATGTACACTCAGCCGCAGCTCGAAATCTATGCTGACGATGTGAAGTGTTCGCACGGTGCTACTGTAGGTCAGCTTGATGAAAGTGCTCTATTCTATATGCGTGCCCGTGGTATTGCCGAGAAAGAGGCTCGTCTGTTGCTGATGTTTGCTTTTGTAAATGAAGTGATCGATAAGATTCGTATGGAGCCTTTAAAAGATCGCTTGCATATATTGGTTGAAAAGCGATTCCGTGGCGAACTGAACAAGTGTCAGGGCTGCGCTATCTGTAAATAAGGAGTAATATTATGGATATTCAAAGAATACGTGAAGATTTCCCCATACTCGACCGCAAGGTTTATGGTAAGCCTTTGGTTTACTTAGATAATGGGGCTACTACTCAAAAACCGCGAATCGTGGTAGATGCCATTACAGATGAGTACTACTCGGTCAATGCCAATGTGCATCGTGGTGTACACTATCTATCGCAACAAGCCACTGAGTTGCACGAAAGTTCTCGTGAAACCGTTCGTCACTACATTAACGCTCGTAGTACCAACGAAATTATCTTTACGCGTGGCACTACCGAGGGCATCAATCTTTTAGTCTCTAGCTTCGGTCAAGAGTTTATGGAAGAAGGTGATGAGGTGATAATCTCGGTGATGGAGCATCATAGTAACATAGTACCTTGGCAGTTGCTTGCAGCTCGCAAGGGCATAGCTATCAAGGTTGTTCCCATGAACGATAAAGGAGAGCTATTGCTTGACGAGTATGAGAAGCTATTCTCTGAACGCACAAAGATTGTTAGCATCATGCAAGTATCCAATGTGCTTGGCACTGTCAATCCTATTAAAGAGATGATTGCTACTGCTCATGCCCACGGTGTACCATTTATGGTAGATGCTGCTCAGTCTATCCCGCATATGAAGGTTGATGTGCAAGACCTTGATGCCGATTTTATCGTCTTCTCCGGTCATAAAGTCTACGGACCTACCGGTGTTGGTGTGGTTTATGGCAAAGAAGAGTGGTTAGACCGTCTACCGCCTTACCAAGGTGGAGGTGAGATGATTCAGTATGTATCTTTCGAGAAAACCACCTTCAACGAACTACCTTTTAAGTTTGAAGCAGGCACCCCCGACTATATTGGTACTACCGGTTTTGCCAAAGCATTAGACTATGTTAATGGCATTGGTATTGACAATATTGCTGCTCACGAGCACATGCTTACCGAGTATGCTACTGCCCGTATGAAAGAGATTCCAGGTATGCGTATATTTGGCGAGGCAGCTCACAAGAGTGGTGTTATTTCATTCTTGGTAGGCGATATTCACCATTTCGATATGGGTACTTTGCTCGATCGTCTTGGCATAGCTGTTCGCACCGGTCATCATTGTGCTCAACCGTTGATGCAACGTTTGGGTATCGAAGGCACGGTTCGTGCATCCTTTGGTATGTACAATACTAAAGAGGAGATAGATGTGCTAGTGGCAGGTATAGCCCGTGTCAGTCAGATGTTTTGATAGAACTAACCTATACAGTTTAAAGGCCGATGTAACTAAATCTATAAGTTGCATCGGTTTTTTTATCTTCTATTGGCCATAAATTATTGTTGATTTGCAACTTTTGCTCTACTACGTGCGTCTAATAAGATAGCAAATAACTTTAATACACATTGATTATGTTATTAACAACAACCCCTTTTATCGAAGGAAAGAAAGTAACCCATTACTATGGCATTGTATCGGGCGAAACCATTATTGGAGCCAATTTATTTCGTGATCTTTTTGCAAGCATACGCGATGTAGTAGGTGGTCGTTCGGGTGCTTACGAAGAGGTGCTTCGTGAAGCCAAGAATACTGCATTGAGAGAGTTAGAGCAAGAAGCCCTATCGCGCGGTGCCAATGCTGTGATAGGTGTTGATTTAGACTATGAAACAGTGGGCAATAGTGGAAGTATGTTGATGGTTACTGCCAGCGGCACTGCTGTTTGGGTAGAGTAGGGATTGCCACCCCATTGACCAGTCGATAAAAAAAAGAAGCGGCGAAGACCAATCATCAGTCTTCGCCGCTCTTTTATTTCAATGAGGTCGATTAATATCTTCCGCCACGGTTGCCACCGCCGTTGTAACCACCACGGTTACCACCGCCATTGTAACCACCACGGTTACCACCGCCGAAACCACCACGAGCTGGTCTTTCTTCTCTTGGACGAGCTTCGTTAGCGTTGATAGTTCTACCTTCAAATTCAGTATCGTTGATAGCGTTGATAGCTGCTTGAGCTTCTTCGTCGTTTGGCATTTCTACAAAACCAAAACCACGTGAACGACCAGTTTCGCGGTCAGTAACTACGTTAGCAGATGCTACTTCGCCATGTTGAGAGAATAATTCCTCTAAAGCTTCGCTGGTAGTACCCCAGCTCAAATGTGAAACATAAATGTTCATCTTCTTAAAATTTAAATTGTTTTTTATTTAATGATTGAAATACGTACTGCATTCATACCTCTGGTTCCTTTTTCGGTTTCAAAGGTTACCTTGTCACCTTCGGCTATGCCTACAGGTGCTGCGGTGATATGGAAAAAATACTTTTCTTGACTGTTGATATCTTTAATGAAACCATATCCTTTAGATGAGTTAAAGTGTTCAACACGACCATTAAGTGGTGCGTCGTCTACGATATCTTCTTGTTTCATAACAGATGTTGCTATGGTCGATGCATCAATCTCCTCGCGTTGTCTTTCGGGAGGGGTGTCGTGCAACATTCCGTTTTCGTCAACATATGCTATCATCTCATCAAAAGAGCGTGTGCCACTACTAAGCCTTTCTTCTTTACGTTTTTGCTTATCTTTTCGCTTTTCTTCTTTCAGTTTTTCGCGGTCACGCTTGGTCATTGCTATTTTCTTCGTCATTTATACTTTATATGGTTTTTGTATTAATTTTTTTCTTATTCTATTTACCTGCACGTCCAATGTGGTTATTGGGCAAATCGTAATTGATCATGGTGCTCAGGCATTGAGAGTTAAATCCTATAGCAACTAAGTCTTTGTAGATAAGCTGTTTGATAATGAGGGGCATTTGGGCTGTATTGATGATGGTTGAGGAGTTACTCCACAAAGTCCGACCATTCAAAGCCACAGATGATGATTTTTGTTGAATGGGAAATGGGGTTATTATATAATTCTCTATAAGAGTTTTTAGTTTGAATACAGAGAGATTTAGTTCTTTAAAAGTCATAAAACACAATTACGTTAAAATACTATAGTTTGCTCACATTATCACTGCGCTTTGCGAGTGCAGGTTGTATGATATTACAAGCCTTAAGGCTATAACTACCGATATAATTATTATATATTAATTTACTAAGCAAACTTATTAATGAATTTCGAAGATTAAACGCTCTCCGAACAAAGGAGTTAATAATGTGGTCGATTTTGGGGATAAAA
>DKPL01000051.1 GCA_002471185.1 Bacteroides sp. UBA7335 | reverse complement strand
TGTGAACTATGGGAGGAGCTCTCTGCCGAGAACAGGTAGAATCACATGATCTGATGTAGTTTCATGAACAACAGTCTTCATGTCTCCTCTGTTTCTAACCAACACACAGAAACCTACTGTGTCTCAGTTTACTCACATTTCTCACTTTTTCTTACATATTTATCACCACTCCAAGCCTGAAGGTGCTTCCTTTTTTACAAATCCCAGTTAAACCCAGGGCTTTTACACACTTGTCTGCACTAGACATGAAAAAGAAGAACTGTATGTCTTAGGCAAGCAAAGAAACCAAAAGAAGGAGAAATAAAAGAAATTTGATCTGGTTTGCAGTTTGTAAACACCACCTACATTATATTAGGAAGTGTTGCTAAGCAAGGTAAAAATTTCAGCACATTATTTTTTTTTTTCAGCCTGATATTAATATCATATTGAGACCATAATCAAGGTATTTTCTGTTTTGTTTGTTTGTATGTTGTTTTAAAAGATAAAGCTGATTTTTCCATTGATGGAGCTATTAAAATCATATCCGATATACCAACCTGTGTAGTTTACTCCTAAGGTCAACCAATCTGTGATGGCATAGTCATATCCAACAGAAGTCGATAATCCAAATCTCAAGATTTTTTCTTCGAATGTTTTAATAGTATGCCTATTGTCCGGACTAATCTCTACACCATCTTTTTTTTGCTCAGATGAGGCTAGGCCTACAGCTGCTTGAATATAGACCTGATGTTTGTCCAAATGAAGGATGTCAAACCCCGGACCAAATCCTAGCATATAGTTTCGAACGCTATTGTGTAAGTAGAAAGAATGAGTAACATTGTTGCTTTCATAGTTATTAATATGACTTCCATTATTTATGCCGGTATGAAAAACTGTAGCTGCATAAAAACGCTTACTCACATAGCGCTTGAATTCAAGCCCGATATTATATCCTTTTCCATCCCATTGTTCAGGAAAATATTCATACCCTGCAAAGAGTGCAAATTGATTTTTCCCTTTTTGTGCGAAAGAAAATAGTGGAAATGAAACAAGAAATAATAACATCAATAGTTTTTTCATTAGTCTATGTTTTTATGTTTGGTATAGAGCGCATCCTATTATTTGTCTATTACAAACAATAATATGATACTTAATTTTGCAAATATCCACAAACTCTTTTATATATACAACTCTTTTGGGGTCAGTTCTGGGGTTTTGTAATCGAAAAAATACCTTGTAATGGCTTTTAAATAAGTAACTTTTCTAAAGCTTTAAAATCCAAAATTTCTCCTTTACCCGAATCGAATGTTATAATTCCTTTTTGAACCATCTCAGAAATAGCACGCGATAAGGATGGACGTTCTACTCCAAAATAATCAGCAAGGGCAGTAACGCTTTTACCTAGATCGAATTTTCCACCTTGTTCTTTCGAAAGTATATAATAAACCACTTTCGCTTTAATGCCCTTTTGCGCAAAAAGCTTTAGCCGTTCTGATATATACTGCATTCTATTGGCATTGAAGGCCATAAACCCACGTAAAAAGCCTGGACATTTAGCCATTTGCTTCTCTACTGATTCCTTTGAAATAAATATTACCTCACAATCTTCGAGTGCAGTTACATCTACAGGAAATCGGTTGTCGTCGGCAAATAAAAATGCAGCCGCCAAGGGGTAGGGAGCTGTAAGTTCCTCTATAGGCAGTGTAACTCCCGAATTAGACACTATTTCGGTTTTTATTTTGCCTCGGACTAACATAATTAAATGCAACACTCTATCGCCTTGGTAAGCAATATGCTCTCCTCGCTTAAATGTTTTAGTGGTATGCGGGATTGTGCATTTTAGTTTTTCTAGCTCATCAGCCGATTTGTCTCGACACATTGTGCAGAAGAATAATAAATCTTGTTGTTCCATAACATTGATTTTTCACAAAGATAATAAAAAAATGATGAGTGTAACAAATGTTACGGATTAAGCTATTTCCTTTCTCTACTTTTGCATCAGTTTAATAAATATCAATATGAAAAGAAAAATAATTTCTATAGACGAATCTCTTTGCAATGGATGTAGCCTTTGTGTAGAGGGTTGTCACGAAGGAGCGCTTCAGATGATAGATGGAAAAGCTCGTTTGGTAAGCGAACTGTATTGCGATGGTTTGGGTGCATGCATTGGAGAGTGTCCTGTTGGTGCTATCACCATTGAAGAGCGTGAAGCGGAACCATATGATGAATATGCTGTAATGGAGCGTATTTCAGCAAAAGGTGAAAAGACAATAGTAGCGCATCTTAAGCATTTGAAAGATCATAATGAAACAAATTATTTGTCGCAGGCTTTTGAGTATATCAAGAAGCATCAATTGGATATAGACATTAGTGCAATAGAACAACCAAAAACCAAATCATCTTGTGGCTGTTTAGGCTCAATGAGTCAATCGTTTGCCAGCTCTTTTGCATCAAAAGCTTCTATATCTCCTTCACCCACTCAATCTCAGCTTACTCACTGGCCTATTCAATTGCATTTGTTAAATCCGATGTCAGAACATTTTTTAGGTGCAGATGTTCTTTTAGCAGCAGATTGTACTGCTTTTGCATATCCTGATTTTCATACTAAATTGCTTAAGAATAAGAAATTAGCTATAGGGTGTCCAAAACTAGATAGCAATAAAGAGGTTTATATTGACAAAATAGCCACTATGATTGATGCAGCCAATATAAATACTCTAACTGTGGTAATCATGCAGGTTCCTTGTTGTAACGGTCTGACTCAGCTTGCAAAAATAGCAGTCGAAAAAGCGGAATGTAAAATACCTATTAAACAGATAGTAATTGGTTTGAAGGGTGAGATTATGAATGAAAAATGGCTTTAAAAAAAAGTAATATGGAAGATCAGGTATTATTTAAAAGTGCTGAAGTGATAAATCTAGCACAACAAGTTGATTATTCTTTAGGCGGAATAGTGAGCAAACAAGTAATCAAAAGTACAGCAGGCAATGTTACACTTTTCTCTTTTGATAAATCTCAAGGGTTAAGTGAACACTCTGCTCCTTTCGATGCATTGGTACAGGTTATTGATGGAGAAACAGAAATACGTATTGCAGGAAAACCATTTAGAGTAAAGCAAGGAGAAATGATTATTATGCCTGCCAATATTTCTCATGCTGTGTATGCTGTAGAGCGTTTTAAGATGCTTCTCACTATGATTAAAGGTTGATATACGATAATTATTAGCCAAAGTTAAACCCTAAAAAACTGATGTAAGATGAATATGTTTTGTTTTCAATGCCAAGAAGCTGCCGGTGGCAAAGGCTGCACTTTAAAAGGCGTATGTGGTAAAGAACCTCAAACATCTGCGTTGATGGATTCTTTATTGTATGTTGTTCGCGGCATTGCTATTGTAAATAGCGAATTAAGAAAGAAGGGCGATGCTGATAATCAAGCAAGCCGATTTGTGTTGGATGCTCTTTTCTGCACCATAACCAATGCGAACTTTGATAACTCAGCGATTGAGGCTCGAATTAAAAAAGCGGTAGAAATTCGTAATGAACTAATGGCTGCTGCAAAGAAAAGAGAAATAACCCTGCCCGATGCTGATGAGTTGAAAGATAAGCCACACTTGGCAGTAGGCGTTTTAGCTGAAGAAAACGAAGATTTACGTTCGCTAAAACAACTAGCCATATATGGAATAAAGGGAGCAGCTGCTTATGCAGAACATGCACTTAACTTGGGTTATGAAGAGTCTTCTCTTTATGAATCTATTGAAACAACTTTGGCTGAAGTCTCACGTCATGATATTAGCGTGGAAGAGTTGGTGAACTTAGTCCTCGGAGTAGGAGAGTTAGGAGTACGTGCCATGTCGCTATTAGACAAAGCTAATACTTCTACTTATGGAAATCCGGAGGTAACCAAAGTAAATATTGGAGTAAGAAAAAATCCAGCTATTTTAATTTCCGGTCACGACTTGCGTGATATGCAAGACTTGTTGGAACAGACAGAAGGTACAGGAGTAGATGTTTATACACACAGCGAAATGCTTCCTGCACATTACTATCCAGCTTTTAAGAAATATGCACATTTTGCAGGCAACTATGGAAATGCATGGTGGAAACAAACGCAAGAGTTTGAATCTTTTAATGGTCCTATCTTGTTTACAACCAATTGTATTGTTCCTCCACGCTCGAATGCAACTTATGGTGATCGAGTATATACTACCGGCTCTTCAGGTTTCCCGGGTTTTCCTCATATTCCAAATAGAGAAGCAGGAAAGGCAAAAGATTTTTCTGCAATTATTGAACATGCTAAACGTTGCGCACCTCCCACTGAAATAGAAACTGGTGAGATTGTTGGCGGATTTGCGCATGCGCAAGTATTGGCTCTTGCCGATAAAGTAGTAGAAGCTGTTAAGTCGGGAGCTATTCGCAAATTTGTGGTGATGGCAGGTTGTGATGGCAGAATGAAAAGTCGTGAGTATTACACTGAATTTGCTCAAGGACTACCCAAAGATGTGGTAATACTTACAGCTGGTTGTGCTAAATATCGATACAATAAGCTTCCTCTTGGTGACATTGGTGGTATACCACGTGTGTTAGATGCTGGGCAGTGCAATGATAGCTACTCTTTGGCTTTGATAGCCCTTAAGCTAAAAGAGGTATTTGGACTTGATGATGTTAATGAGTTACCTATTGTTTACAACATAGCTTGGTATGAGCAAAAGGCAGTAATTGTTTTGTTAGCTCTGTTATCTTTGGGTGTTAAGAACATCCATTTGGGTCCAACTCTTCCTGCATTTCTTTCGCCTAATGTTGCAAAAGTACTAATTGAACAATTTGGTATTGGGGGGATAACTACAGTAGATGAAGATCTTAAGAAGTTTATGATGTAACGAGATAGAAGATTCACTCTTTATAATATAAAGGTGTAAGTCACTATAATGTGGTTTACACCTTTTAAATGTGTGAAAAACTGATGTCTATAAAGTGTAAGTCATTTCTCATTGAATTTTGTAGCTGGCAAAAGGATCTATCGTAATCATACTGTTGTTTCGAGCAATCAGTATGATACGCTTAAATTGCTATATTTTGCGCAAAACCCAAAAACAAAAAGAGTAGTGAGTCAGTGATTTGCAGCTCTTTTCTTGATTTTGCTTCCGTACTTGGCGGAGAAAGAGGTTCGTGAACTTTCCGACTCTAACCCGTATGTTTTCAGTGGCTTACATATTCAAGAACACTAATGTGTACTGTTTGGTGTAAGCTGGTTTTACGACAATTATAACATCTCAAAAAGGGCGTTTATACAAGTAATCATTTACACCACAAATGTACTAAATTTCACTGAAACTACCCAATGAAAAAGCCGTTAATTAACTGAATTTGTGCCTCAAAGGACTTTAATACTCCAATCCAAATTGCCACAGTGGAATGACATTCGCATACCCCATTTCGATGTCGTCTTTTACTACATAGCCATTCTCTATGCCTTGTAGCTGCTTCTGCTTTTTATTTTTCCCTCCAACTTCAAAGGTCATATTGTCTATTTGAAAATCTGATACAGATGAACTGATTACATCGTGCTCAACACGCATTTGATTCAAAAAAAGAGTTTCCCGGATATTCCCAATATCCGACATTGCCCCTCCAAGACTGTAGATTAGATTTGTGTTATCCAAGTAAATTTTATCAACTTTTCCCAATCCTCGAATCCCTCCGGTGGCATCACGCAATTGAGCAATAAGACCAGCTTCTTCTATGTACAGGCAATAATCAGCAATGCTATTTCGACTTGAACCAAGTGCAGTAGCAATCGAACTGATATTTGGCTTGAATGGGGCGCTTTTGGCAATGATTACCAGTAGTTGTTTCAGCTTACGCCCTGTCGAAACATTCATATCGGCAAATAATGGGATATCCGTTTCGAGGGTTTGATTCAGAACTTGTTGAAGTTTAATGTCAAAATCACTTTCTAAAGCAAATGGATAGTACCCTCTTTTCAAATATTCTTTGAAATATGCTAATGGACGAAAATCGTTAGGTAGAGTTACTTTTTGAGAGATAATATCTGCTAAATCATAACGAGCAATATCAATGCTGTGAAACAATTTTAGATATTCTCTAAATGAAAGCCCCTGCATTTGATACATCACGGCACGGCGGCTCAAGTCAGAGGCTCCTTTTTTTATGTCAAGCACAGATGAGCCCGTAAAAACAACCTTCAATTCCGAATGGTAGTCATAGATTAGCTTCAACTCTTTCGACCAATCTTTATATTTGTGTATCTCATCTATAAACAGATATTTGCCCCCCATCTTTACGAACTCGTCAGCTAAATCTGTCAGCTTGTGATCTGCAAAATAGAAATCTTCAGCAGTCGCATAAAGAGAATTTTCTCGTGGCATATTCTCTTTTATATATTGCAAAATCAAAGTAGTCTTACCAACTCCGCGAGGTCCGGTAAGTCCAATCATTCGGTTGTTCCAATTAATTCGATCGTACATATAACGATGAAAATCAGTATTGGTTTTTCGTAATGAGTTATTGAAGTATTCCTGTAATCTGTCCATAGCTTTACACATTTAATACTGCAAAGATAATATTTTTGCTCTATCATTGAGCAAATATCAAGTAAAAATGCTCAATAAGAGAGCAAATATCAAGTAAGAATGCTCAATAAGAGAGCAAAAGAAAGGGTAAATCGCTCCAAGAGAGAGCATTTTTTGGTTATGAGCCTCTTCTGCCTGATTCGGACAATAATCAAAACGACTTGCCTTTTGCCTTTAGGAACTCTTTGATCTCGGAAGATTTATAATAGGTTCGGCCGTCAATCATATAAAAACGGACTTTGCCTTTTTGTCGATAACGGGCCAGTGTCCGTTTGGTTACGCCAAGTAGAGTGCAAAGGTCGTAGTTGTCGAGTAGCTTATCGCCGTCCAGACAATCTTTTAATTTATTCATTCGCTCCAACGTTTTGTCAATTGTGTCAAAACGCTCCATAATCTGACTCTACAGATAGTTTAATTGTAGATACTAATTGAAAATTGCTCCGTTTTCTAATTAAAAAGTGATCCATTCATCATTCTGTTCAAAAGTAAAATATTATATTGCTTTTTGGCTTCGTTTGGCACTTTAGTGACTACAACTATTTCAGGTTCAAAATTACATAATCTCTTTGCACTAAACGCATCTGTACCAATCCCTATTTATAGCTATCTATCTATCTATTAAGTTATAAAAAATAATGCACATTATTATTATGCTTTGATAATGCGCAAAAAAAGTGATAATGTATTCTCAATCAAGAAATAATAATCGAACTTAGACTTTACATCAATATTAGTTGTTGGCATTAGATCTCTTATACATAATAAAGTGATGAATTATTTTGATTATCGATAAATATTGATTAATTTCGTAAGTGCTCATATAATAGCTTTTTTGGTATGGAATCAACTATAAACGATAATATATTATCTCTGATTAATAAAACGCCTGATACATTAATGCGTGGTATTGCAGAGAGGGTCAAGCAAAGGAGATTAGAAAATGGTTGGACACAGAAGATGCTTGCCGCTAAGTCTGGAGTCTCGATGCCATCGTATCGCCGCTTTGAATCAACAGGAGAAATATCACTGCGTTCATTGGTAATGCTCGCCTTTGCATTGGATATGACCGATGAATTTGAGGATCTTTTTAATGGAAGGGCATACCAAAGTATAGATGATATTCTCAAAGCAGAACAGCCAAAACAACGCAAACGAGGACGAAGAGATGAATAACATATCAGTAATAGAGATTTTTATGTCTGACAGGAGTGTTGGTCGAATGGCTATCACACCTGAAGGATTATGTGGCTTTGAGTACGATGCAGGTTGGTTGAAAGATGGATTTTCAATCTCTCCATATTACTTACCATTAAAGCCAGGTTTGATCATGGCAAAACGAGATCCCTTTGCAGGAAACTTCGGTGTCTTTGATGATAGTTTGCCCGATGGTTGGGGAAATCTATTACTTGACCGCTATCTGCAAGAAAAAGGGATTGACCCTTATAAACTCAATATATTGGAGCGACTATCGCTTATTGGTTCAACAGGTCGTGGAGCTTTGGAATATAGACCTGATAAAAGCGTTGCTACCAGTGACGAGTTTCTCGATTTTGACCGCTTAGCTAAAGAGGCTACACAGATTCTCGAAAGTAAAGAGAGTGATGGCTCTGTTGATTTGCTCTACAAATATGGTGGTTCGTCTGGTGGAGCACGTCCAAAAGTGTTTGCAAAAATAGATGGTAAAGAGTGGTTAGTGAAGTTTAAGGCAACCTCTGATCCAGCGAATGTGGGAGAGACTGAATACAACTACTCACTACTTGCCAAAGAGTGTGGAATAAGAATGGCAGAAACTCGTCTGTTTGAAGGTTGCTACTTTGGAGTGGAACGATTTGACCGAAGCCCAAAAGGTAGAATTCACACCATAAGTGCGTCAGGTCTGCTCAACGCAAACTACCGTATTCCAAGTTTAGACTATTCTCTACTACTGAAGTTGACCCTGAGTCTCACTAAAGATATGGAGCAAGTAGCGGAAATGTTCCGCTTGATGGTATTTAATATCTTAATATCTAATAGAGACGATCACGCCAAAAACTTCTCGTTCCAATGGATTGACGGAAGTTGGAAGCTTTCACCTGCTTATGACTTATTGCCAAGCAGTGGATTTAATGGTTACCATACCACAACCATCAATGGCAAAGGAGAACCTACGCTTGTAGATGTTCTTGCATTGGCAATGGAGATAGGGCTATCAAAGCAAGCTACCAATCAAATCATAGAAGAATTGACAGAGAAATGCAATACGAAAAAGATGCTGAAATTCAGATTAAAATAACCACTATAGCTATTTGGCATAATCTTATTATCTTTGTGGAAAATCTAGCGCACGTTGCCCCCGTACTCCAAGTGAAGTTGACCCCTTGAGCCAACATAAGACTCCCCCCCCTTGTACCAAAATAAAAAAAAACCTGCCGGAATACAATCCGGCAGGGTTTTTTTTATTTTGGTTCCCGTCCTGGCCGATAGGTTAACATCCAAATTACAATGACTACAAAATTAGCAAACATTCTTCATTGCTATGCGATGGGAATAAAAGGTATCAGTGCTGCCTTTGAGTTATCCCGCACTCATAAATCAAATAAATTCACTAATGTTCTTGTCCGGAACTAATATTTTGTAATAAGTTTCATCGGCAGAGATATATTGATCCTCTAATATGGGGCAGATAGCTAAAATCTGTTTTCTCGCCGCCAAGCAAGTTGTCGATAG
>DKPL01000038.1:55333-55465 GCA_002471185.1 Bacteroides sp. UBA7335 | reverse complement strand
TTTCATTTGAAATATTTTTCTGTCTTCTTAAGTAGAAATACCTGATAATTACGATACTTAGCATCGTTAGTATTGTGGCATAAAGCAAGTAAGCCCATATACTTCCCCAAATAGGTTTATTAATTTTTATTT
>DKPL01000038.1:54570-55121 GCA_002471185.1 Bacteroides sp. UBA7335 | reverse complement strand
TAATTTTTATTTGTATCGACCTCTCTTCTAATACAATTTGTTGATTCTCATTCGATACAGCTCTAATATGCAAAACATATTTCCCGGGGTTTAGGTTGGTATAACGAACTATACTCTCTCTACTTAGTTTTCTCCATTTATCATAAAATCCTTCTAACTTCCAAGTGTACAATACATCTGAAGGATATGCATAGTTAATAGAAGAAACTTCTAATGAAAAGATATTTTGATTGTAATTTAATACAAGCGATTTTGTGTCATCAATATTTTCTTTCAATGGCGACCCCTTTTCACCTGGATACACAGTCTCATAGAAAATACGAAGATCGGATAGCACCATTTTATTTTTATATGATTTTGGTGCTTCGTCGCTAAGTTCAAAAAAGACAGCTCCATTGGTAGTGCCAAAAATGTAGTGGTTATTACCATAGTATGTACCTGAACTAGAATTGCAATAGATTGTCATCAAACCCTGATCTTTTGTCCAGTTACGAAACTTTTTCTCTTTAGGATAATATCGAGCTAGTCCGCTTTCAGTTCCTAGTACGATA
>DKPL01000038.1:52250-54283 GCA_002471185.1 Bacteroides sp. UBA7335 | reverse complement strand
GTTTCCGGATTCAAAATCAACAATCCCGATCCACCTGTTCCTATATATAATTGTCCTTGATTGTCTTGATAGAGCGAATAAATATAATCTGACTCAACTGGTAGAGTTATTCGGTTAACCTCTTTAGTGGATTTGTTTAATAAAAATAATCCATCCATCGTTCCAACCCATAGGTGTTCTCTATCTTTTTCTACAATGCATATAGCTTGTTCCACAGGGTAAAAAGAGATTGAGTCTCCCTTGATGCTTATTCTTTTAAAGTTTTCATACCCTCCAAACCATATATCGCCACTACTATCTTTAAATATAGTTCGAATATATCGATCGGGTTTTGCATTGTATTTGCTTTCTAAATCCTTTAGCGAAATAATTTCCGTATTTAATTTATGTTTGTTAATCGAATAAATATTGAAGTCATATCCGGTAACCCAAATAACTCCAGGAGTTACTTCGCATAAGCTTAAAAATTGGTTGCACACGGTTCCGCTACCATCATTGGCAGTAAAAAAAGAGTGCCATTGCTTAGTTTTTACTCGATAAAGACTAATTCCATTGCTTGTGGCAAACCATAAGTCGTCTTCTGAATCTTTAATAATTGCAGTAACTCTATTATCGACTAATGATTGTTCGTTTCCAATTGCATGTCTAAACCACTTATAGCTTGAGAAACGATTATCTCTTACAGTCACTCCAATTGGGAAATTAGCCATCCAGATGCGTTGATCTTCGTCTATAAATACGTCTTTAATAGAGTTACCGTTCATCTCATTTTCATTTTGATAATCAGCAACAATAAACGGGGTTACATTTCCTGTAATTAAATCCATTATTTGTAAACCTAAACCATCGGTTGCGATAATCAACTGATTGTCTAAATAAGGTTTTAAAGCATTAATACTAATTCCTATTAGGTGAAATTGAGGTATTTTATTGAAGTTATTTATTGGGTCAATAATACAGACTCCTTTACGTAATGTTCCAACTACTAGGCGTTGAATTGCTTTATCATAATATAATGATGTTATAAATGGTAAATCCTCACTATATCCTAAGTAAGTTGATTTTAATGAGTTTACTATATTATCTTTTACCTCAACAAAGTGAATTCGGTTTTGAGTGGCAATATAATAGTGCGAATCGTCGACTTGAGCAATACTTTTTATTTCAGAATTGAATGTGTGACGAATGATACCTGACTCACGCGTTGTGTTATTCCAAGTATAGATATTATTTTTTGTACATAGCCAAAAGGTGTTGTCATTATTTACAAATGCACACGATACTAAACTTTCTTCTTTGTTGTTTGAATTCTTGTTTTGTGGGATTCGATGAACCAATCGGAATAAATCATAAATATGGTCATATTTAACTATTCTTCCCTTGGTATCTACTTCATATAAATTTTTATGCTGATCTGTTATTAGCCAGTTTTGTGTATGAAGTACCTTTATATCCTCAAATGCATCTCTTAGTTTATACGGCTTTATTGTTTTACCATCGTAACGGTTTACTCCATTCGCAGTAAGAAACCAGATATATCCTCTATGATCTTTTTGGATTTGATATACACGTCTATTACTCAATCCATCTTCAGGGCCTATATACTTATAGTTATAGGCTCTACAAATAGAGGGCAGTAGTACGATGAATAATAAAAAAAAGTATTTTAGATTAGATATAATACTCATCTTAATCTCCTTTTGTTCAATGTTATGATATACAAACTTAATAAATATTATTTATGTCTAAGTCCTTTTGACTTAAAAAGAACTGAAATGGCTATTAATTTATATATATCAGTGTTAAATAATGTGCTGTTGTGTTTTAATGCTCTAATAGTTTATTCTAAAAAAGCGCTCTTATTCAACAAATGAATAAGAGCGCTTTTGAAAATAATTTATAGAATTACTATTTTGTAGTTTGCTCTATCCATTTGCGTGCATTAACAAATGCTTCCATCCAAGGGGTGATTTGGTCGCTGTTTTTACGATCAGCCGGATAGTATGCATTTTGCCATGGGAAGATTGCTCTTT
>DKPL01000038.1:51787-52077 GCA_002471185.1 Bacteroides sp. UBA7335 | reverse complement strand
GCCATGGGAAGATTGCTCTTTCAAGGTGAGGCATCATAGCTAGATGACGACCGTCTTCGCTTGCTAAGGCTGCTACCGAGTAATCAGAACCATTGGGGTTTGCAGGATATTCGTCATAAGAATACTTAGCTACCACGTTGTATTTATCTTCTTTATAAGGCAATGAGAACTTTCCTTCTCCGTGAGCTACCCAAATACCTAGTTTGCTACCACTAAGCGAACCAAACATTACGCTGCGGTTTGTAGGGATAGTTACACCTATATAAGTCGATTCGAACTTGTGTGAGTTG
>DKPL01000038.1:49940-51448 GCA_002471185.1 Bacteroides sp. UBA7335 | reverse complement strand
CCTTTGGCAGAACCAAGTACATCTGAGTTAGAGAAACCACCACAGTAAACTACCATGTTGACATCTTCCAAAGTTTCGCGTCCACTAATCAAGTCGGTCATGGTTACGTCTTTCACGTCAAAACCGGCAAGGTAGAGTGAGTAAGCCATTTCGCGTTCACCATTTGTTCCTTTTTCGCGGATGATAGCTGCGCGAACACCACTAGCGGTACGACGAGCAGGGTCTAAGCCAAATTGCGAAAGTTTACCGCTAAATGCAGGCATAAAAGCAAACTCTAAAGGTTGCATCTTATAGTTCTCGAAACGTTGTTTAGCACAGCCGTTCATTGATTGTTTGCGGTCGAGTAGGTAAGATGAAGCGTACCATACTTCGCGCATATAGTCTACACCGAATTGGTATGAAGCTCCTTCTTTAGATACCATGATATGACGTTCTTCGCTAGGTTTACCTAGTTTGATAAAGCCAATACCTGCATCTTCAAGTACCTTCTTCACAGCTTCTTTGTTTTTGTCGGCTACCTGGATAACGATACCTGGGTTTTCGGCAAACAATATCTTGATTAAATCGTGCTCTTTGATCTTGTCTAACTCAATCTCCATACCACCCTCTACGTTTGCAAAACACATTTCGAGAAGAGCAGTGATAAGACCACCGGCTGAGATGTCGTGACCAGCCATTACCAACCCTTTGTGGATAAGTTCTTGTACGGCAAGGAAAGCATCGCGGAAGTATTCAGCATTTTGCACGGTTGGTACTTCGTCGCCTACTTTGCCTAGTGACTGTGCAAATGCCGAACCACCAAGTTTTAGGTTGTCAAAGCTGAAGTCGATGTGGTAGAAGGTCGATTTGGCATCGTTTACCATTACGGGCGATACTACCTTTTTTACATCAGCTACTTCTGCACCTGCCGATACAATAACTGTTCCCGGAGAGATAACCTTTGATCCGTCAGGGTATTTTTGAGTCATTGACAATGAGTCTTTCCCCGTTGGTACATTGATTTGCAATGTACAGCAGAAGTCGCTCAATGCTTTTACAGCTGCATACAAGCGTGCATCTTCTCCCTCTTGCGAGCGGCAAGGCCACATCCAGTTGGCCGAAAGCGAAATGGTATCCATACCATCGGTCAATGGAGCCCAAATTAGGTTAGTCAATGCTTCGCTCACTGCCAATACCGATCCGGCTTTAGGGTCTGCCAAAGCTGCTTGAGGAGCATGACCGATAGAGGTTGCAATACCTTTTTCGCCGCGGAAGTCGAGTGCTACTACACCACAATCGCTCAAAGGCAATTGAATTTCGCCTTGACATTGTTGGCGAGCAATTTTACCCGTAACCGAGCGGTCTACCTTGTTGGTCAACCAGTCTTTACAAGCTACTGCTTCGAGTTGCAATACGTTAGTAAGGTATTCGTGAAGTTGAGATAATTCGTATTGAGGCATTGCATAATGTCTTTCTACGCTCTTATCTATCATATATGTTTTTGGCGACGAGCCAAACATTTGATCTAC
>DKPL01000038.1:49497-49775 GCA_002471185.1 Bacteroides sp. UBA7335 | reverse complement strand
GACGAGCCAAACATTTGATCTACTGCCAAATCGAACGGACGAACTCCATCGGCTTGTTGGAATGAGAAGCGGTGATCGCCGGTGGTTTCGCCTACTACGTACATCGGAGCACGTTCGCGTTCTGCAATCTGACGAACATGGTCAATAGCCTCTTCTTTAATCAATAGTCCCATACGTTCTTGTGATTCGTTGGCTATGATTTCTTTTGCAGACAATGTTTTGTCTCCAACAGGCAATTGGCTCATATCAATCAACCCACCACACTCTTCAACAAGTTC
>DKPL01000038.1:48918-49325 GCA_002471185.1 Bacteroides sp. UBA7335 | reverse complement strand
CCACCACACTCTTCAACAAGTTCCGACAAACAGTTGACGTGACCTGCTGAGCCATGATCGTGAATAGATACTACTGGGTTATTTTCTTCTTCGCACAAAGCACGAACCACGTTGTATGCGCGTTTTTGCATTTCGGCATTGGCACGTTGCACTGCGTTCAATTCGATACCGCTGCTGTAACGACCTGTATCGACAGACGATACAGAACCACCACCAAGACCGATACGATAGTTATCGCCACCAATCAATACCACCTTATTTCCTGTTTCAGGCGAGCCCTTCAAACAGTCGCGTTGAGTACCATAACCCACACCGCCGGCAAGCATGATAACTTTATCATAACCATAAACCTCGTTGTTTTCGGCATGTTCGAAAGTCAACACCGAACCACAAATCAATGGTTGTCC
>DKPL01000038.1:48556-48747 GCA_002471185.1 Bacteroides sp. UBA7335 | reverse complement strand
GAACCACAAATCAATGGTTGTCCAAACTTGTTGCCGAAATCGCTAGCACCATTTGATGCCTTTATCAAGATTTGTTCGGGAGTTTGATATAACCATTTGCGCACAGGAAGTGTTTCTTCCCAAGTGCGGTCAACATCGGTACGAGGATAAGAAGTCATGTAGACTGCAGTTCCGGCAATAGGCCATGAACC
>DKPL01000038.1:48041-48312 GCA_002471185.1 Bacteroides sp. UBA7335 | reverse complement strand
TCAACTGTAGTAGGGAAGTTGTGTGTTTCAGCTTTTAGCGAAATAACACTTTTGATATCTTTAATTTGGAAGAAATCGGGTTTAGAATGATCGGCAGGTGCAAATTGTTCGATAACCGGTCCTTCGGCAAAAGCTACATTGTCTTTGTAAGCCGAGATGATGCGGTTAGGATTTTCTTGCGTAGTTTTTTTGATCATTGCAAATAGAGAAGACTCTTGCTCTACGCCATCGATAATGAATGTTCCACCAAAGATTTTGTGACGGCAGTGCT
>DKPL01000038.1:47435-47857 GCA_002471185.1 Bacteroides sp. UBA7335 | reverse complement strand
TTGTGACGGCAGTGCTCAGAGTTGATTTGGGCAAAACCAAAAACTTCTGAGTCGGTAAGTTTACGACCTAAATCGCTTTCTACCTTTTTTAAGTAGTCCATCTCTTCTTGAGACAGTGCCAAACCTTCTTTTTCGTTGTAGGCTTCTAAGTCTTCGATGTAAAGAATTGGCTCGGGTTGGCGGTTGGTAGTGAAGATGTTTTGATCAAGACCGTGATACATGCGTTGAAGCATGGGGTCAAAAACTGCGTTTTCATCTTTTACAGCAAAGTATTCTTCGATGCGGATAATGCCTGCTACACCCATGTTTTGAGTAATTTCTACCGCATTGGTGCTCCAAGGGGTTATCATTTCTCGACGTGGGCCGACAAAGTAGCCTTTGAGGTTGTCTTCGTTTTCCACTGTGGCATTGTCAAATAGCCA
>DKPL01000038.1:46974-47189 GCA_002471185.1 Bacteroides sp. UBA7335 | reverse complement strand
TGTAGAGGGAGTTCTGAAAAAAAGGATCATGTTGTTTATGTCGTTATGATGTTTTTACACTTGAAAATTCGACTATCTTTTCGGGTGCAAAGATAGGCAAATTCATTGGGGCAGAAAACAAAAACGAATTAAAATGTAATTTAAGATTATGAAACAATAATAAGCTATTCTGAGGCTTTTTGCAATACTATTTTCTTTTTTAATCAAGTGAAGTG
>DKPL01000038.1:45707-46811 GCA_002471185.1 Bacteroides sp. UBA7335 | reverse complement strand
TTCTTTTTTAATCAAGTGAAGTGGCTTGGATATCTCTTATTGAGACTTGCATGAATGAAATTTGTAGTTAAGTGATGTTCTATTCTTTTCTTATATTTTCGAGCTTTTATTTACTGTGTTTATAGTAAATAGCTGAACATATTATATGATAGTGCGGAGGCCTCTGCACTATGATGCATAGACCCCCGCACAGTAGTGCGCATTAATGCGCACTAAATTAAATCTTGTTATACACCATTCTCTAAACAGTGTTGTGTAATAATAAGAAGCGCTCTCTTTGGCAGTTTCTGTTCGCTATCTTTGCAACTTGCAAGTTATGGTTTCCCCATCGCTAAAGGTAGCTTTGGCAATGTATACTCCCGGTTGAAGTACAGCAAGATTAACCACACTGCAATTCATCTCTTGCTTAGCTATCATTCCGTTAATAGCAAAAACTTCTACTTTTACAGCTTCTTCGCCAATCACCAGCAAATCGCTCGATGCATCATAGCGCATGGCTGGCTTATCCTCTATAAGAGAATTGTCGATACCGGTTACTACGGGTTTGAAGTTAGTATATAACTTATAGGTGTTGGCTGGAACCGCTACTGATACCGCTTGAGTGGTATAAGCTATATCCAAGGTAGACTCTTCGTTTTTGTATTCATACCAAGTACCTGTTTTAGGAAATGTGGTAGAGAAATTGCCTGCATTCGAGGTAAAGTTGCCAATCACTACAAAGGCTTTATCTTCGTAACTGCTAGTGATAAATCTACCGTTGTTCCAATAGCTATCGGTTGCTTTCCATGCAAAAGTGGCATTGGTCGAAAATAAGTTAGGATAACTATTGCGAAGCGCTATTAAGTCGCGATACGATTGATACAAGCCATTTCTTTCGGTCACATCATAGTGCTCCCAATACACCGGTTTCTCGCCTGTACGTCCGTTATAATCAATAGATACATCATAACCTAGCTCACCAAACTGCCAAATCATTTTAGGTCCCGGAACGGTTAAGAAAAAGGCTGCATTTGCTCCAGCTTGTGACATTCGGGTAGCTAGACTACCTTTGATGGCTGTGTTGCCATAAGTTTTGGCTTTAAATCCCGTGCGCTCTTCGTCATG
>DKPL01000038.1:44541-45536 GCA_002471185.1 Bacteroides sp. UBA7335 | reverse complement strand
AATCCCGTGCGCTCTTCGTCATGGCTTTCCATGTAGCCCACCAAACTGCCTTTTGGCATACTAGTGCCATTGGCATAGATACCGGTAAATCCACTTTCGCTTTCCCATCCCATAGCCGATTGGCAATAAGCGTGATTGGCATTGCGCCACAACATGATACCACTTTGTGCCAATATCGATTCTTCGTCGGTACCATTGGTGAGGTGCTCAAAAATAACATAAGCCTTAGGGTCTCGCTTCCATACCTCGTTCGACATGCGTTGTAGGTTTTTGATACGTGCAAGGTCTTTGGCATCAGCCCATCCTGTGTGAGGCGTGTTTGAGAATCCTTTGGTAAAGTCGTAGCGGAAACCATCGATTTTATATTCGCCAATCCAGAAACCAGCCACACTGTCTACTAATGCTTTGGTGTAGTCGCTTTCGTGGTTGAAGTCGTACCCCCACTGCAAGCTAGAGTTTGCGATATTCGATTCTTGATTGTACCAAGGATTGTCGGTTGAAGGGCGACCGTCAGCATCGCGATACAATAAATAAAATGGTGATTGCCCAAAACTATGGTTAAGTACTAAGTCTACAATAACTGCCATTTGGTTGGCATGGCAAGCATCCACAAACGCTTTTAAATCGTTTTTAGTTCCGTAGTACTTATCGGGGGCAAAGTAAAATGAAGGATTATATCCCCAACTGCTATTTCCTTCGAATTCATTAACCGGCATCAACTCAATAGCGTTGACTCCCAATGATTTTAGGTAAGGAAGCTTTTGCATAGCAGCTTGGTAAGTATGCTCTTTTGTAAAATCGCGAATCAACATTTCATAAATAATAAGTTGATCTTTGTCTGGTTTCACAAAATCGGTTGTTTGCCATTGGTATGGGTTTTGACCGGGATGTAACACAGATACAATCCCTGTAGCCTTTCCTGTAGGGTATGATTTTAAGTTTGGATAAACTGATGAGGTGATGTATGAATCATTCCAAGGATCGAGTACTTTTTC
>DKPL01000038.1:27969-44317 GCA_002471185.1 Bacteroides sp. UBA7335 | reverse complement strand
TTTGATCTACTACATATTGAAAAGCGTACTCTTCTCCTTTGTTAAGTCCGCTTAATGTAATCCAAAAGTATTCACCATCTTTCTTAAGTTGATACTCCGGCGAGTATTTCCAGTCATTAAAATCGCCAACTACATACACGCTTTTCTTACCCGGAGCTTGAAGCACCAAAGTAGCTTGTGTATCGCTAGGATAGTTAATGCCGGGACGAGTTCCAGCCGGACGAGGTTCTTCGGTTGTTTCATCCAATACGCTAACCGTCATCGTTGTTTCTTCGGTTGTGCCATTGGCAGTAGCAGTAGCCTTCAATACTATACTTCCGGTAGTATTGAGTTTATAATTGGTTGATAGTTCACTTACATTGTTTTGAGTAGCTATCTGTTGATTATCAACATATAACTTAATATCAGAAGCAACAGAGGCAGATGCCTTAATCTCTATCGTTTCGCCTTTGTTGAAGGTTGATGCTTGTGGCTTTTCGAAGCGAATGGTTAATCCCTCCTCATAGATAGTCACAAATATGTCTTTGTCATTAGTGTCTTTTCCCTCTTTAGAGTTGTCTTTGCTTCTGAATACAAAGGCCATCTTTTTTAGAACATCAGTAGTTGGAGCTCCATAGTATGCACGAATATCCGGGGTGATAGCAAGTGTCCACTTGTTGTTTCCTATCGATGTCATTTTATATTTAGCTGCATTGTTACCCCATGTTGGAGCATACTTCCAGTCGGAATCGTTTTTACTATTGTTAGTAATAAGGCCTGTGTGTGCATATACCTCACCGGTATATCCTTTTAGGCCGCCATTGCCTAATGCTGCATCAAATGTGATTATGATTTCGCCACTTTCAGTTGGAAATGCAGGAGAGGTAGTAATAATTTGTGCATGTGGAGAAATCGAGTTGAAAGCTAAGATTAATAAAAGAATAAAATAGTTTTTCATAAATTGTGTTTTTAAGATGAAGAGGGTCACCCGATTATAAATCGGATGGCCCTCAAATATAGATTAATATTTAATTACTACATGGTATATACTCATATTTTTTGTCGAGTTTAAGGCTGATTTTAGTAACCGGGATTTTGAGTAAGTTTGCTGTTTACACTCAAAATACGTGCTTCAATAGGGAATACTGTTGTAAAACCAGTTTCTTCTTGAGGCAACTGTGGTCTGTCTGAGTAGGCTTGAGTAAATGTTCCAAAGCGAATCATATCTTGACGGCGGTGTCCTTCCCAAGCTAACTCTCTTAAGCGTTCGTCCAAAATGGTTGGTAGATCTACATTCGATAGAGTAGGAGCTCCTGCGCGTGAACGAACCAAGTTGAAATCGGCATCACCACTTTCGCCATTGCGAACCTTAGCTTCACTTCTCATTAACAGTACATCGGCAAAACGATAGAGCACAACGTCGTTGCTTTGCAATTTACCATCATTGGTAGCGGCCTCGTCCAATTCATATTTAAACATACGAGCTCCTGCCATTTTTTGGTCTTTACTATCCGATAGGTCTAGTTTAACCGCTTCTGGCACATAGTCCAAATAGCTACCATCATCAAGTTTGATGTCTTGCCCATTGGGACCTGCAACTCGTCCATGATAATAACTTAAATCGAAACGTGGATCTTGAGAGTCTTTTCCATAATCGAATACAGAAAGAGCATCAAGTGTTGCGCAAGCTCCGTTCCATCCTCCTTGTCCGTAAGCCAATCCTTGATTATAGTGACGTGAACGAATCAAGTAATAAAATTCGTTAGTATATAAAGTTGGATCCATAGGGATGGTAAAAATGTTTTCAACAGACGACTCGTTTTTGGTAGAAAAGTTATCAGCAAATTTACTAGCTAACTCATACCCAAAGCTATTTTCAATCTTGTTGCAATAAGCTATGGCGGCTTCCCAAGCATTCATTTGTTGACCATCTACTGTAAATTTAATATCCTTTCCATCAAGCTTAACACCATCGGTCCAATTGTTGTCGGCATAGATTTCAGCATTCAAAGCCAACTTAGCCAATAAGTAGTATGCAACGGGTTGAGTGACACGTCCATAATACACACCTGGCTTATTGCTATGTGCTACACTCAAATCTGCTACAGTTTCTTGCAACTCTTTTACAACAAAGTCATAAATCACTTTGCGGTCAGATTGCACTACATCTTGAATCTTTGTATCTGATGAAACAACCAAAGGCACTCTACCATAAAGATCTAATAGGTAGTAGTAATACATAGCACGAAAAGCACGTACCTCAGCCAAATAAGGAGGGATGGCAGTATTGGTAGGGTTGCGTTCCAATATTTCTGTCATTTTATCGATAGAATTATTTGACAATACAATAACGTTGTATAAATAATTCCATGATGAGTAGATTAAATCATTGTTTACTCCCCAGTTGTGTAGATATAAATTCATCCATACTCCACCATCATACCAGTCACCACCACGTTTTGGAATCATAGCCTCATCGGTAGTAAATGTATTCAAATCGTATAATCCACGGTCGGTTCCTTGCAATCCCCAACCTCCACCAGTTGCTCCAACTTGAGTATACAATGAAGCTACCGCAGTAAGGTAAACCAACATTGGGGTTTCATAGGCTTGATCTTCTGAGATCTTATCTTTGGGATGCTCCTCCAGAAAAGCGCTACAAGAAGAGAATGTAAAAGTGGCAGCTGCCACCAGCATACTATATAAAGCAAATTTTTTCATAATTGCATTCTTTTAAAAATTAATACTAAGACCTAAAGAGTAAGTACGTGATAGTGGATAGAAACGTTTGTCGTCTATACCTAAATCGCCTCCTACAACAGCACTGTTGATCATTGGTGACAAGCCTGAATAACCTGTAATTGTTGCAAGGTTATTAACAGAGAAGGTTACGCGTAAAGTCTTTAAGTATTTAAGTTTGCTGCAATCAAGGTTCCAACCTAATGTAACATAGTCAAAGTGCAAATAGTCACCCTTTTCCAACCAGTAATCAGTAACTGTTTGGTCAACAATATTTCTTTCAGGAGCTTCTTGCATTACGTTGTAAGTTGGGAATTGACTCATATTCATATATGTCAAAGAAGTACCGTTGTAAATCTTATGACCGAATGCACCATTCATTTGAAGCTGGATATCAAACTGTTTCCAACGGAAGTTAATATTAGCACCCAAATAAGTCTTAGGCATAGCTTGTCCGGCTACATAGCGGTCGGCACCATCTTGATAGTCAATACCATCTTTACCATCAATGTCTACTGTGTTATACACGTATCCACCTGAACCGTTTTCTTTCAAACCATCACATTTAGGCAAATAGAATACACCTACCGGATGACCTACTATTTGATAAATAATTTGGTTAGCACCACCAATAAATCCGGCACCGTTCATACCCCCTAAACTCATGTATTTATCAGTTGTCATAGGCTCGTCTCTATAAGTACCTTCGAGCGATAATAGCTTGTTTTTTTGGAATGCCACATTCGCATTGATGGTCAGTTCCATATCCTTTGTTTTCAATGGAGTAACACCGAAAGCCAATTCTACACCTGTGTTGCGCATAGAACCCAAATTAGCCAACAATCTATCAAATGCGAAAGGGGGCACAGATACTTTATAAGTATAAAGCATATCACTTGTTTTTGAGTTGTAATAATCAAAAGTGAAAGTGATTCTTTCGTTCAAGAAACTAGCATCTAAACCGACATCAAATGTCTTCTTGATTTCCCATTTTAAGTCGGGATTGTAGTTTTGAGAGATATTAGTTGTTACATATGGCAATCCATTTACTGTAGTAGTTTTAGATGGTTCATACAATAATAATGAGTTGTAAGAACTGATGGCATCTTGGTTACCAGCCCATCCATAACCTACTCTAAGTTTAAGGTTACTGATGAAGTCGATATTTTTCATGAATTTTTCTTCTTTGATCACCCAAGCTGCTGAGGCTGATGGGAAGAATGCCCATTTATGGTTCTTACCAAACTTAGAAGATGCATCGCCACGAGCATTAACAGTGAAGATGTACTTATCGTCATAAGAGTAGTTAAAACGTCCCATGAAAGATACTAAACTAGAATTGTTATAGTACGATGTCATATCTCCCCAACGCAATACTGCACCTGCTTTTAAGTTGTTATAACCAAATGCATCGGTACTAAAACCGGTTACAGTTTCGCCAAAACCAGAATAAATCATTTTTTGAATTTCGGCCAATCCCAATGCATTGAAGAAATTCTTGCCAACTGCTTTTTTGTAAGTCAACATTAAGTTACCCAACATGGCTTGCGATTTATTATCACCACGATAAGCTTCACCACGACTGCCTTGTCCAGCCTTAATAGTCATCGGGATGTACTTTTTGTTTTCTTTTACATTGAATGTGTATGATCCGAATGCACTAACCTTTAAGTCGTCGGTAATAGAATAGGTGATTTTAGCATTCGTGTTGATATAAGCATTTGTTTCTCGGTCGTTAATTTCTAAACGTCCCAATGGATTTTGTACCTCATTTGCATTGGCATTTTCATCCCATCTTCCTTCTGCATTTTTATGATTTGGAAAAGTTGGATTGTAAGATGCAGCCGAATAAAAAGTCTTTTGATAGTCATTCAAATACTTGTTTTGCTTGAGCGAACCAAACATTCCAAATTCTAACTTCAACTTATTATTAAACATGTTTTGCATTACATCAATTTTGGCAGTGTAATTGCGCATCCAGTTTTCTTTAATGATACCTTTTTGATCGATTACACCAATTGATGCCCGATAATTAGAATCATCAGTACCGTTAGAGAAAGAAATACGATGATTTTGGACATAACCGGTATGTTCCAATTCTTTAATGAAATTGGTATTTGCTCCCATGTCTAAAATATCAATGCCCCTCTCTTTGGCAACATTGCGATATTCAGTGCCATTAAGCATGTCTAGATTCTTATAAACCGATTCAATACCAAAACTTCCTTCGTAACTTAAACTCTTTACTCCATTTTTACCTTTCACAGTAGTTACCACAATAACTCCCGAAGCACCTCTTGAACCATATTGAGCAGTTTCAGAAGCGTCTTTCAAAATGGTAAAGTTTTCAATGTCTGCAGGAGAAATAGCATTCAACATGTTTAAATCTCCAAAAACACCATCGATAATAACCAAAGGATCGTTACCGCCGGTTAAAGATGTTGTTCCACGAACACGAATAGATGAAGATGCAGTAGGGTCGCCACCATTTTTCTGGATATTAACACCTGCAACTTTACCTTTAATGGCTGCTAAAGGATTAGTTACTACCCCAGAGTTCATATCTTCGCGACCAACTTTTTGAACAGCTCCCGAAATGGTACGTTGACTACCTGTGGCATAACCAATTACGATAACGTCATCAATAACTTGTGAGTCTTCTTGCATCACTACATTAACAACCGGAGCCGTCGGAACCGTTATTGTAGTATAACCAACAAAACTAATTGAAAGAGTTGATCCTTGCGGAGCACTCAAATTAAAGTTACCGTCTAAATCTGTTATTGTACCTATAGTAGTACCTTCAATCATAACATTGGCTCCAATAATTGGCTCTCCGGAAGCATCTTTTACATTTCCCTTTACAGCGATTTCTTGTGCGCAAATATTTAACGACAAGAATAACCCGAATAATATGGGCAGAATCATTTGATAGATCCTAAGATTAACTTGCTTCATGCATTTAAAAAATTAATAATATTAATAAATATAATTCCTATTGTTATATTCAAAAACTGAACTAAACCCGAAATGTTCTTAACTAGTGGACAAAAATAGAGTTATTAACATTTGAGTGCTGAGAAAATATATTTAAATGATTCAATTACGCTTTGCAAACGTTTGTGCTTAATATTGAAGGATATTATAATAATTAAAAAACATTTATTATGCATAACAACTAAATTTGCTTAAGACAAGACTTATTGTTCAAAAATGAATTTGTCTTATATCTTAATTTCAATTACCTTTGGCTGAAACTAATACACAATATGAGTAAATCACAAATTACCATAAAAGACATTGCGAGAGAATTGGGAGTATCCCCATCTACAGTGTCTAGAGCTTTGAAAAACAATCCCGATATAAGTCAGGAAACACGAAACCTGATACATAAATACGCAGAAGAACATAACTATAAACCCAATGCACTTGCATTAAACTTACGTACAAATCGCTCTAATACCATTGGAGTGATTGTTCCTCAACTGATTCATCATTTTTTTTCGTGTGTACTTAGTGGCATAGAAGAGGTGGCTGCTAAAGCTGGTTATAACATACTGATTGCTCAGAGTAATGAACAATATGATCAAGAAGTTAAAATTATACATTCATTTCTAGCTGCAAGGGTTTGCGGGGTGATTTCTTCGCTAGCAAAAGATACTGCCCAATATCAGCATTACGAGGAGTTGATTGAAAATAATATTCCAATTGTGTTTTATGATCGTATTTGTCCGAACATCAATACCGGACGAGTTGTTGTAGATGATTATGCCGGAGCATTTGCTGCTGTGGAATATATGATACAGACAGGCTGTAAACGTATTCTCTTTTATAGTGCTGATAGTCATTTAGAGATTTCTAAAAATCGCCGAAATGGTTTTCTTGATGCTATGCGTAAATATAAAATGCCGGTTGATGATAGTATGATAAAACTTTGTGATACACGAGAACAAGCCATAGCTATAACTCCAGATATTCTAGAACGGGAAGATCGTCCGGATGGCTTTTTTGCCATCAATGATGAAACCGCTTCTGGAATTTTATATGTTTGCAAATTAATGGGTTTTCATGTGCCTAACGAAATTTCGATATGTGGCTTTACTGATGGAGCTATTGCTCAAAATACAGACCCGAAACTAACTACTGTTGAACAACATGGAGAAGAAGTGGGGAAGTGTGCGATTAATCTGCTTATTGATAAAATAGAAAACGAAAAAGAACCCAAAAGTACAAATAAAATTGTTAGAACTAACTTGGTGGTAAGAGGTACTACCAAGTAGTTTTTGTAGTAGAATATAGAAAACCTAAAAATATAATAAAAATAATATCATGAAAAATAAACCAGATTTGAGCTTTTGGAAACTGTGGAATATCAGTTTCGGTTTTTTTGGCGTACAGATTGCTTATGCATTACAAAGCGCTAATATCAGTCGTATTTTTGCCACTTTAGGTGCCGACCCGCACAGTTTGAGTTATTTCTGGATCTTGCCTCCTTTGGCTGGCATCATTGTTCAGCCTATTATAGGATCGGCTAGTGATCATACTTGGAATCGGTTTGGACGTCGCATACCTTATCTATTTGTAGGTTCGATAATTGCCGTTCTAGTCATGTGTTTACTTCCCAATGCTGGTAGTTTTGGTATGGCTGTGAGTACAGCTATGATTTTTGGATTGGTTGCATTGATGTTTTTAGATACTTCGATTAATATGGCCATGCAGCCCTTTAAAATGTTGGTTGGCGATATGGTTAACGAAAAGCAAAAGGGATTTGCTTACTCTATTCAAAGCTTTTTATGTAATGCCGGTAGCTTAGTTGGGTATCTTTTCCCATTTATCTTTACTTGGATTGGTATTAGCAATATTGCTGAAAAAGGTACAGTCCCTAATTCTGTAATCTATTCATTTTATATTGGCGCAGCCATTCTAATACTGTGTGTCATATATACTGTGGTTAAAGTAAAAGAAATGCCTCCCAAAGAATTTGAAGAATTTCATGGCATTACGGCTGATGAGAAAAAGGAAAAAAGTGATTTCTTTTCTCTATTGAAGCATGCACCAAAGGTGTTTTGGACAGTAGGTCTTGTTCAATTCTTTAGTTGGGCAGCGTTTATGTATATGTGGACCTATACTAATGGTGCTATTGCTGATACTGTATGGAATACTCTTGATACGCAAGATGCAGGATATCAAGAAGCTGGCAATTGGGTAGGAATTTTATTTGCTATTCAAGCTATTGGTTCTGTATTGTGGGCAATTGTTTTACCGTTCTTCAAATCGCGTAAGTTTGGGTACTCTTTGAGCTTAGTCCTTGGTGGAGTCGGGTTTATATCTACTTTTTTCTTTCATAATGAATACTTGCTGTTTATATCGTATGCTCTTATAGGATGTGCTTGGGCTGCCATGCTTGCTATGCCATTTACTATTTTAACAAATTCAATCTCGGGGAAAAATATGGGAGCTTATCTTGGTTTATTCAATGGTACGATATGCATTCCACAAATTGTAGCTGCTTTAGTAGGAGGGTTACTTCTTCATATAGTAGGAGGACGTCAAATTAGTATGTTGGTATTGGCAGGTGCTTTGCTTATCGTTGGTGCTATTTGTGTTATCTTTATAAAAGAAACAGTTGCACACCAAGATACGAAGAATGCTTGACCTTTTTGTTTAGTAAATGATAAAATAATGCACTACTTCACCTGTAGTGCATTATTTTTTAGTACCTTTCAGCGCTATATAACTCTAAAAACACAAAGTAACGTATGAAGAAGTATCTTGGAATTGATGAATGGAATATTATTGAAGAAGGATTTCATGCTACTAAACTTAGAGCTTCAGAAAGTATTTTCAGTTTAGGTAACGGACGATTTGGACAACGAGGTTTCTTTGAAGAAACCTATAGTAGTGATAGTTTGCCTGGATCTTATGTTGCAGGAGTTAGCTACCTCGATCGGACTAAGGTTGGATGGTGGAAAAATGGATATCCACACTACTTTTCGCGTATACCTAATGCTCCTAACTGGAGTGGGCTGTACGTGCGACTTATTGATGAAGAAGTTGATTTGGCCCTATGGGATATTAATACCTTTGAACGACGTCTTGATATGCGTTCAGGTATTTCATATCGTGATTTTGAAGTAACTTCTCCTAAAGGGCATATCTTATCTATTCATGTAGAGCATATAAATAGTCTTGATAATCAAAACTTATGCTTGATTAAGTACAGTGTGACTTCAATAAATTATGAGGGGAAAATTTCGATTGTTCCTTATATAAATAGCGATATAAGGCATGAAAGTTCGAACTTTAATGATAAGATGTGGGATACTCTTCGGGCTGAAACAAGCAATGATTATTCATACATTTGGGTACAGACTAAACGACAGGATTCGCAGGTGTGTTGCGCTATGACTTATCAGCTATTTAAAAATAGTAATGAAGTAGCATCTAGTCCGGTTAAAATTGAAAAAGAAAAATTGACAGGGTTTAGTGCAGGTGCTGATGTGCGACCGAACGATAGAGTTACCTTAGTAAAGTATGTTTCAGTACTCTCTTCTCTTTATGCCGATAGACAAGTGATTGTAGAGCAGTCTATAGCTGAGGTTATAAATGCAAAAAAAGAAGGATGGGATACACTTTTGCATGCTCATTGCAGCAAATGGGCAGAGATTTGGAAAGCTGAGGATGTGGAGATTTCGGGAGATCCTGAAGCTCAACAAGGTATTCGTTTTAATATATTTCAACTAAATCAAAGTTACCGAGGAGATGATCCAAGGTTAAATATTGGTCCAAAGGGGTTTACTGGTGAAAAATACGGAGGTAACACACAGTGGAATACAGAATTATGTTGTGTACCTTTCTTTTTGCTATCTACTCCAAAAGAGACTGCAAAAAATCTTCTTTTATATCGTTACAATCAACTCTCAAAGGCTATTGATAATGCTACCAAACTAGGATTTAAAGATGGTGCTGCACTATATCCTATGGTTACTTTTTATGGTGATGAATGTCATAATGAATGGGAAATCACATTCGAAGAAATTCATCGAAATAATATAATCGTTTACGCAATTATACAATATGTAAACATGACAGCAGATGTTGATTTCTTAGCTTATTATGGCTTAGAAATGATGATTGCCATTTGCCGTTTTTGGAGTCAGCGAGTCTCTTTCTCACAACCTAAACAAAAATATGTAATTTTAGGGGTAACTGGCCCTAATGAGTATGAAAACAATGTTGATAATAACTGGTATACTAACTACTCATGCATCCAAACATTAAAATATACCATTGATTCTATTAAAAATGTTGCCAATGGTTATCCCGAAGTATATACCAAGCTTGTTGAGACTTTAAATTTCTCAGAGGAAGAGGTTGATGTTTGGAGTCAAATTATTCAAAATATGTATTTGCCAACCGATTCTCAGATGGGGATATTTGTTCAGCAAGATGGGTATCTAGATAAAGAATTAAAATCAGTCAACGATATACCGGTTGATGAACTACCTGTTAATCAACATTGGTCTTGGGACAGAATTTTGCGCTCATGCTACATTAAACAAAGTGATGTATTGCTAGGTATTTATCTTTATTACCCCAACTTTGATTCAAATACGATTCGTGCTAATTTTGACTTTTACGAACCCAAAACACTTCATGAGTCTTCGCTTTCTCCATATATTCATGCTATACTTGCAGCACGCATTGGTGATATCGAAAAAGCTTATAATCTATTTCTACATGCTACTCGATTAGACTTGGATGATTATAATAATGAACTTTCTCAAGGTTTACATATTACTAGTATGCCTGGAAGTTGGTTGGCTATTGTACAAGGCTTCGCTGGCATGGAAGTTGAAGATAATTTACTATGTTTTAATCCTATCATACCTGCAAAGTGGGATAAATATGCTTTTAGAATAAATTATAGGAAGCGAGTTTTAAAAATAATAATCAAAAAAGATAAAATTGCATTTAAATTGCTAGAAGGAAATGAGTTGAACATTAAAGTTTATAAAACTGTTTATTTACTAAGTAAAGGTAAAGAATTGACTGTCAATATAGAGTAACTGTTAATTATTATCAATATAATGCGAAAAACTAATTTTTGAATTTTAGTTTTATACCTTTGCGCCCCGTAAATAATTAACAAACGGCTCTTAATAAATAAAAGGTATGAATAAAAATTGTGTAATCACTTTTATTGCTGCATTGTCATTGGCAGCATGTGGGCAGAAGAAGGTAGAAACTCCTGCTCTTGTCCGTCCTGTAAAAACGGCTACTGTTGAATCTAGTTCTGAAATAAATAAAGATTTCTCGGGAATCGTAGAGGCAGTGGAATATGTGAAACTGGCTTTTCGTGTTAGCGGACAGATTATTAATCTTCCAGTGATAGAAGGTCAGAAAGTGAAAAAAGGGCAACTTATAGCAGCTATTGACCCCAGAGATATAGCATTGCAGTACGCTGCTGATAAATCGGCTTATGAAACTGCAGCTGCTCAACTTGAACGTAATAAACGGCTTCTAGAGCGTCAAGCTGTTTCGGTACAAGATTACGAAATTAGTTTGGCTAATTATCAGAAAGCAAAATCGGCTTTTGAACTATCTACTAACAATATGAATGATACTCGTTTGTTGGCTCCTTTTGATGGCTCAATCGAAACTCGAATTGCTGAAAACTATCAACGTGTAAATTCAGGAGAAGGAATTGTACAGTTAGTAAACACTAATAAACTTCGTATTAAATTTACTATACCTGATGCTTATCTTTATTTGCTTCATGCAAAAGACCAAAAATATATGGTAGAGTTTGATACTTATAAAGGACAAGCTTTCAATGCTATTTTAGAAGAGTACTTAGATATGTCTGCAGATGGAACAGGTATACCAGTAAGTATTATAATTGATGATCCTGCATTTGATCGTGCTAAATATGATGTGAAACCAGGCTTTACTTGTAGTATTCATTTTTCTGCTAATGTAGGAACCTTAATTGAAGAGTCTATGAGCGTGGTTCCTTTGAGTGCTGTATTTTGCGAAAACGAAGGTAAACAACTTTATGTATGGGTGCTCAATGGCAATAAGGTAGAACGTCGTGAAATTAGTGTGATGTCTCCAACTGGAGATTCTAGCGCTTTTGTCACTAAAGGACTAAAACCAGGTGAAAAGGTTGTAATTGCGGGAGTGTACCAAATAGTAGAAGGAGAAACTGTTAAAGAGCTTAATTAAACCATTGTTTAGCTCTTTATCATATTAAATTAAAATTATGAATTTAGCAAAATATTCATTAGACAACACGAAGGTTATATACTTCTTTTTAGCCGTACTACTTATTGGTGGAGTTTTTTCTTTCAACAAGCTAGGCAAAAAGGAAGATGCTCCTTTTGTGATAAAAACTGCGGTTATCATGACTCGTTATCCGGGCGCTGAACCTGCTGAAGTTGAACGATTGATAACAGAACCTATTTCCCGCGAAATACAAAGTATGAGCGGTGTGTATAAAATTAAATCGGAGTCTATGTATGGACTTTCGAAAATTACTTTTGAACTACAACCATCTTTAGCTGCTTCAACTATCCCGCAAAAATGGGATGAGTTAAGACGTAAGGTCTTAAATATTCAATCTCAATTACCCAGTGGAGCTTCAACACCAACTGTTTCTGATGATTTTGGTGATGTGTTTGGTATTTACTATGGTTTAACAGCCGACGATGGATTTAATTATGAGGAACTAAGAAATTGGGCTGAAAGAATTAAAACACAGATTGTAACTGCTGATGGTGTTATGAAAGTGGCAACTTTTGGTGCCCAAACAGAAGTTGTTAATATTTTTATCTCTGTTAATAAATTAGTTGGAATGGGAATTGACCCAAAACAGCTAGCCTCCTTGTTGCAGTCGCAAAATCAAATTATTAATGCTGGTGAGGTAAATGCCGGTGTTCAACAATTGCGTGTTCTTTCAAATGGTACATATACAGCTATTGATGATATTCGCAATCAAGTGATTACTACTGCTGCCGGTCAAGTGAAATTGCGCGATATAGCAGTGATTGAAAAGGGGTATCTTGATCCTCCTTCTACTATTATGCGTGTCAATGGCAAGCGTGCTATAGGTATTGGTATTTCAACTGACCCTCAGCGAGATGTTGTACAAACGGGAGTTAACGTAGATGAAAAATTGAGTGAAATTCTTCCTTTAATACCGGTGGGTATTGAACTAGAACCACTTTATCTTGAGAATGTGATTGCTCGAGATGCTAATAATGGTTTTATCCTAAACTTAGTTGAATCTCTTTTAATCGTTATTTTCATCATTATGTTGGTAATGGGGTTAAGAGCCGGTTTCTTGATTGGTACCTCTCTGATTTTCTCAATTGCTGGTACTTTGTTGATAATGTCGGTGGTTGGAGTTGGATTAAATAGAACTTCATTGGCCGGATTTATTATTGCTATGGGTATGTTGGTAGATAATGCCATTGTGGTTACCGATAATGCTCAGATTGCAATAGCTCGTGGTGTGGATAGGCGCAAAGCTTTGATTGATGGAGCAACCGGACCTCAATGGGGATTGCTTGGTGCTACATTTATTGCTGTATGCTCATTCTTGCCTTTATATTTAGCACCATCTGCTGTGGCTGAAATTGTAAAACCTTTGTTTGTGGTTCTTGCTATATCATTGGGGCTGAGTTGGGTACTTGCACTTTCTCAAACAACTGTTTTTGGTAACTTTATCTTAAAAGCTAAAGCTAAGGATGTAGGTAAAGACCCATATGATAAACCTTTCTATCATAAATTTGCTGACATTCTAAAGGTACTTGTTCGACGTAAAGTTTTGACGCTAGGTACTATGGCTGTTTTATTTGTAGTGTCTTTGGTTGTTATGGGGTTAATGCCTCAAAATTTCTTCCCATCTATGGATAAGCCTTATTATCGTGCCGATATATTCTATCCTGATGGTTATAGTATAAATCAAGTAGTGGAAGAAATGAAGGCGGTTGAAACTCATTTGCTTAAGCAACCTGAAGTGAAAAAAGTTTCTATTACATTTGGTAGTACACCGTTGAGATATTATCTAGCATCTACTTCGGTAGGACCAAAACCAAATTTCTGTAATGTATTGGTCGAATTGCACGATAGCAAGGATACTAAAGTTCAAGAAGAGGATTTTGACTCTTATATGAAGGCTAATTATCCTAACGCTATTGCTCGTACTTCATTATTTAAGCTTTCACCGGCTGTAGATGCGGCTATCGAGATTGGCTTTATTGGAAACAATGTTGATACACTGGTGATGCTTACTGATAAGGCTTTAGCTATAATGCATCAAAATCCAAACTTGATTAATATTCGTAGTTCATGGGGAAATAAAGTACCAGTGTGGCGTCCTATATACAGTCAAGAGCGTGCTCAGCCTTTAGGTATTTCTCGTCAAAGCATGGCTCAAAGTATTCAGATAGGTACTAATGGTATGACGATGGGCGAATTCCGCGAAGGTGATCAAGTACTTCCTATTTTATTAAAAGGTAGTAATGTGGTTGATTCTTTTAGAATTAATGACTTACGTACTTTACCTGTATTTGGTCAAGGTACTGAGACTACAACTTTAGAGCAGATTGTTAGTAACTTTGATTTGCAATATAAGTTTAGTAATGTCAAAGATTATAACAGACAAATGGTAATGATGGCTCAATGTGACCCTCGCCGTGGTGTCAATGCTATTGCTGCATTTAATGAAGTATGGGAACAAATTAAGGATATGGAAATTCCCGAAGGATATGTGATGAAATACTTTGGTGAACGTGAGAGTCAAGATGAGTCAAACGAAGCTCTTGCTGAGAATATGCCACTCACATTCTTCCTTATTTTCACAGTATTGTTATTCTTATTTAGAACATATCGCAAACCTACAGTTATTATTTTAATGTTGCCTCTTATCTTTATTGGAGTAGTATTAGGTTTGTTGTTGCTTGGTAAGTCATTCGACTTCTTTGCTACGCTAGGTCTGTTAGGGCTTATTGGTATGAATATTAAGAACGCTATTGTATTGGTTGATCAGATTGATATTGAACTGGACTCAGGAAAACAACCATTAGATGCGGTTATTAGTGCAACCATAAGTCGTATTGTCCCCGTGGCTATGGCATCTGGTACAACAATCTTAGGTATGTTGCCTTTGCTTTTCGATGCTATGTTTGGTGGTATGGCAGCTACAATTATGGGAGGTCTGTTGGTGGCTTCTATCTTAACGCTATTTGTTCTACCGGTAGCTTATTGTGCTATTCATCGAATTAAAGGATAAAAGAATATTTATTTAATTAGTTTGAAAATGAAAATCAAAATATTATCATTCATTTTGCTCGGCTTAAGCTTAAATGTTGGAGCACAAGAGGGATATATGGATCTCAACACGTATCGTGAACGTGTTGAGGCTTATAGCCAATTATTAAAGCAACAAAAATTGCAGGCAGTAGGAAGTATGGAAGCACGCAAAGCGGCCCATACCGGATATTTACCTCAAGTAGACTTGGTTGGTGATGGTACATTAAACCTTAGAGAGCTTGATGCATGGAACGGACCTGTAGGTGAATATCGCAATTATACGTATAAAGGACAGGTTGTTGTTTCGCAGCCACTTTATACGGGAGGAGCAATCAACTCTAAATATAAAATGGCTAAATATGCCGAAGAGTTGAGTCAGCTTAGTGTTGAAATGACTTTAGATCAAATTATTTATCAAAGTGATTCTTATTATTGGAGTGCATCATCGGCTCGTGCTTCTTTAGAATCTGCGTTGATGTATCAATCTATTGTAAAAAGTCAATATGATATTATTAACGAGCGTTTTACATTAGGTTCAATTAGTCGTACCGATTTATTGATGATTTCTACTCGTCTTAAAGAAGCTGAACTACAATTGATAAAAGCTCGTCAAAACTATACACTTGCACTTCAAAAATTAAATATTTTGATGGGGATAGCACCTAATGCTCCTGTTGATAGTTTAAGCTCAATCAATGTGCCATGTGAAAGTGTGCAGATACTAAATCTTGGTGAAGTACTTGAAAGACGACCTGAGTATGCAAGTACAATTGTCGACATCAATCGCAGCGAAGCTCAACGTAAAGCAGCTTTAAGCCAATACAATCCTCAAATTAGTATGTATGTTGCTGGTGGATGGGGAACGTTAACTCCGAATATGGGTTATGATGTTAAGTTTACTCCTGTTGTAGGATTAAATGTTTCTATTCCTATTTTCCGTTGGGGTGCTCGCTTTAAAACTAGTCGAGAGCAAAAAGCTTATATTGGAATTCAGAAATTACAGCAAAGTTATGTGGTTGATAATATTAATGAAGAACTTTCGGCCGCTATCACTAATTTATCTGAAACCAGCAAACAAGTTGATGCTGCTAAAGAAACGATGATTATTGCTGAAGAAAATCTTGATTTGGTGACTTATTCATACAACGAAGGTAATGCAAGCATGGTAGATGTACTTTCTGCTCAATTATCGTGGATTCAAGCTCAAACAAGTCTTATTGGTGCACAACTATCAGAGAAGATGGCTGTTGCTGCCTATAAAAAAGCGATTAGCGAGTAATCAGAAATAACAATAAAAATAAGGCCTGCTTTC
>DKPL01000038.1:21046-27733 GCA_002471185.1 Bacteroides sp. UBA7335 | reverse complement strand
GAAAGCAGGCCTTATTTTTATTGCAAAAGTTTTAGTATCTACGATAAGAATGATATTAAAACACCAGCTGCTACAGCCGAACCTATTACTCCCGAGATGTTACTTGCCATACAGTATTGTAGTACATGATTCTTGGGGTCGTATTTTAATGCTATTTCATTGGCTACTCTACTAGCCATGGGCACTGCACTCAATCCGGTAGCTCCAATCAATGGATTGATTTTCTTCTTAGTAAACAAATTGAAGAGCTTTACAAAGAAAATTCCACCAGCAATACTTAGTGCAAAAGCTAGAAAACCTCCTACGATAATACCTATAGTTGTCCAATCAAGAAAAGCGTCTGCTGTCATGGTAGCACCTACTGATAATCCTAAAAATATAGTAGCTGCATTCATGATGCTATTTGATGCTGCATCAAACAAACGGAAGGTATTACTACCTATCTCCTTGACTAGATTCCCAAACATCAACATACCAATCAATGGTACTGCTGTAGGCACAAACAGAGCTACTACAGTAGTCACTACTATTGGAAAAATGATTTTGAGTACACGTACATTTTTTATTTCTTTATCTGAAGGAAATTTCTTTTCTTGCTCCTTCATGTTAATACTCAACTCTTTTTTAGTACAAAGCAATTTTACTACTGCAGGGATAATCACCGGCACAAGTGCCATATATGAATAGGCTGCAATTGCTACTGGCCCTAATAAATGGGGTGCCAACTTGATTGTAGTGAAAATAGCCGTAGGACCATCTGCGCCACCAATGATACCTAACGAACCAGCTTCTTGTGGTGTAAAGCCAATAAGAATAGCTACCAACAATACCGTAAAGATACCTATTTGTGCTGCTGCACCAAAAATCGATAATCGCAAGTTGCGTAGCATCGGACCAAAGTCTGTTAATGCGCCAACTCCCATGAAAATAATTGGAGGGAGAAACCCTGTTTTAATCAGCATGTAATAAACAAAGTTCATAATACCTAGCTCATGAGCTATTTCATGCAGTGGCATTTCCCATATGTTTTTCATAACTCCATGTACCATTACCATGCCATTTTCATCAGCTTGTACTACTCCCATTTCTCCACCCGGAAAGTTAGCGAGCAATATACCAAATGCGATGGGGACCAATAATAAAGGTTCATATTGCTTTTTAATTCCTAAGTATAATAATACAAACCCAATCAAGTACATAATCAAAAACTGTGGTTCAGCAATAATATTGCTGAAAGCAGTCATATTGTATAGTTTATCAATTATTTCTCCCATTATCCAATTGTCATTAATATATCATCTTCAGATACTGTATCTCCAGAATTTGCACAAATAGAAGTAATTGTTCCTCCGAACTCTGCACGAATAGCATTATAAGTTTTCATTGCCTCAACATAGCAGATAACATCTCCTTTTTGTACTGCATCTCCAACCTTTAAAGGTGTTTCTTGTGCATTTTTTGTTAAGAAGAACTTGCCTTCCAATGGTGATAACACCTCTTTTCCTTCACCGGCCGTAACGAGTGAGTTATCTTTAGGGTTGGCAGGCAATTCTGTTTCTCCATAAGCAACGGTTACTTTGTATGCCTGACCATCTACTTGCACTGTCAATGTTTTTGGCTTTGCATCTTCTTGTGGTGATTTCTCTTTTTCTTTTTTACGTTTAGCCACATCTTCCAAAAAGTCCTCCTTGGCTTTTCCACTTCGGTAAGCTTCGTATTGTGCAGGATGCATAGCATACTCAAACAGTTCTTCATCATCTTGTCCGAAGTCCCATTTGTTTTCTTTCATTAATTTACGATACTTATCCAAGTCATCAGGATAATTATCTTGTGGATTGCCATCAAAGAACTTACGTCCTTCTCGTTCGGCTTTTTCTATAATTTCGGGAGCTAGTTGTCCTGGTAGCATACCTGCTTTTCCTAAAATCATATCCCAAATATCGTCAGCTATCATTCCCCAGCGCTCTTTACCTTTTTCCATGGCTATCACATTCATCATAGCAAGGTTTTTTACGTATTGACTAAATGGAGTTACTAGCGGAGGATATCCTACACGTGGCCATACATATGCTACTTCATTGAATAATTTGATCAATAGTTGATCTTGTGTCATGAATGGTAAATTGTGTTTGGCTTTGTATTTATTGATTGATTCAAGGTTGGTTTCCAAATCGGCCATTAAACTGCCCATCATTCCACCGGGCAATCCTGGGCCTATGAGGAGTGAGTTCATTAAGCGATTTTTAGGGCTAATGTATAAACCTAGAAAATCATCCATAAATTCTTGAATCATAGAACGCACCTTCATGTAAGCTTCCATATCTATTTCAGGAACTTTAAATCCGGCATCTTTTAGCATGGCTTGCACACTAATTAAATCGGCATGTCCTGTACCCCATGATAATGGCTCCATACCCACATCAATATAGTCACAACCTGCTTCGCATACTTCAAGAATACTTGCCATGTTTAGTCCCGGACCAGCATGACTATGATATTGAATAATAATATCAGGATAAGTCGCTTTTATATTGGCTACAATTTTTCCTAAAGAAACGGGGCGACCGATGCCTGCCATATCTTTAATGCAAATCTCGTCCGCCCCTAGTTTAATAAGTTCTAGTGCCATATCGGTATAATACTCAACCGTGTGGATGGGCGAGTGGGTAATGCAAAGTGAGCATTGAGAAATCATGCCAGCTTCTTTGGCATAAACAATTGATGGTGCAATGTTTCGTATATCATTTAAACCACAGAAAGTACGAGTAATGTCTGTGCCTTGTGCCTTCTTAACCTTGTAAAATAGTTTGCGTACATCGGCAGGAACCGGACTCATTCGTAATCCATTTAATGCTCTATCAAGCATATGCGTTTGTATGCCGGCATCGTTAAAAGGTTTTGTCCATTCTCTGACAGCCACATTGGGGTTTTCGCCAAATAGTAAATTGACTTGTTCGAATCCACCACCATTTGTTTCAACACGAGCAAAACACCCCATCTCAATAATTGCTGGTGCTACTTTTAACAATTGATCTACGCGCGGTACATACTTACCCGCACTTTGCCACATATCTCTGAATACTAAGCTGAATTTAATTTCTTTCTTCATGTTTTTAATGTTTCAATCGTATGATATAAAGTTATTTCTTTTCTATTTTTGTGATTTTGCCTTTACCTTGTGTTACTACATTAACCGCTGCGGTGATTGCTGCTAAAATATTTCCGGGAATAGGAGCTGGTGAATGTGAATGTTTGGCAGGAGCTTGTACTTCGGCTGGAGCATACTTGTTTACTAAGGTAGTTAGCACTTTTCCTAATAAGATTACGACTAGTAGAATTGTAAATACAGTGACCATACCTACTGCCATCAGCATAAATGCTGTGCTGAGATTTTCCATATTACAGAATATTAGTTTATTTAAAGGGTAGATGAAAATTTTTCCCAAAATAGTGATAATAAACTATAGATTAATAGATGTTAGGGATAAAAAATGCTAAATGATAATAATAACTTTGATTTTATACTTTATTAATTGGGTTCTGATTTGCTCTTTTTATACCATAAAGTAGTGGACATTAAATCTTAGTAAGAATTAAAAGGTGTACTTCTTCCTCCCCCCCCCAAAAAAAAAAAGTGGATAAACTAAGTTTAGTTATCCACTTTTTTATCTAAAGCTTTAGATTCACTTAAAATTCGCTTGAGAAATGGAATCTGATATTCTTGAAATCCATTTGTGCCATTTGTAAAACGTAGTTAGAGTCTGCCAAGAATACATCTCTTCCATCTTTATCTTTAGCCATAAATTGATATTTTCTTTTTTTGAATGCTTCCAATTCGGCTTGATCATCGCTTTCTATCCAGCAAGCCTTATATAAGCTTAAAGGTTCCCAGCGGCACGATGCATTATATTCGTTAAGTAGGCGGTATTGAATAACCTCAAATTGGAGCTGCCCAACAGTACCAATAATCTTTCGTCCGTTAAACTGATTGACAAACAACTGTGCTACTCCTTCATCCATCAACTGGTCTATACCTTTAGCTAATTGTTTTTGCTTCATTGGATCGGCATTCTCAATGTATTTGAACATTTCAGGCGAGAAGCTTGGTAATCCGCGGAAATGAAGCATCTCACCTTCGGTTAAAGTATCTCCAATTTTGAATGTACCATTATCCGGTAAACCGATGATATCACCTGCGTATGCTTCGTCAATAGTTGTTTTGCGTTGAGCCATAAATTGAGTTGGCGAAGAAAAACGCATTGTTTTGCCATTGCGTACATGGTAATAAGGTGCATTACGCACAAACTTACCTGAACATACTTTGCAGAAAGCAACACACGAACGGTGGTTTGGGTCAATATTTGCTGTGATTTTGAAGATAAATCCTGTAAATTTAGGTTCGTCAGGACAAACCTCACGTTCCTCTGCCATTACCGGACGAGGACTTGGTGCAATTTCTACAAAACAGTTTAATAGCTCTTGAACTCCAAAGTTATTTAAAGCAGAGCCAAAAAACACAGGAGCACACTCTCCATCCAAGTAAGCTTGATGATTAAATTCAGGATATACTCCTTCAATCAACTCAAGATCACCGCGTAGCTTATTTGCTAAGTGGCTTCCGATATGTTTGTCAAGTTCTTCAGATTGTACATCAACCTCAACCTTTTCAGTCATAACCTGCTTCGAAGGTTGAAATAAGTCGAGCTTATTTTCGTATATATTATATACTCCTTTGAATCGAGCACCTTGTTCAATAGGCCAAGAAAGTGGTCGTACCTGAATCTTTAGTTCTTCTTCAAGCTCATCAAGCAAGTCAAATGGCTCTTTACCTTCACGGTCCATTTTGTTAACAAAGATGATAACTGGAGTATTGCGCATACGGCATACCTCCATTAACTTTCTAGTTTGGCTTTCAACCCCCTTTGCCCCATCAACAACAATAATTACACTATCCACGGCAGTTAATGTACGGAATGTATCTTCTGCAAAGTCTTGGTGACCAGGAGTATCTAGAATATTAATTTTATAATCGAGGTAATCAAACTCCATCACGGAAGTGGTTACCGAAATACCACGTTGTTTCTCGATTTCCATCCAGTCAGACGTAGCTGTTTTTTTTATTTTATTGCTTTTTACTGCACCGGCAACCTGAATTTGACCTCCAAAAAGCAACAACTTTTCGGTCAATGAAGTTTTACCGGCATCAGGGTGAGCAATAATGGCGAAGGTACGCCTTCTTTGTATTTCGTTTAAATCTGCCATGCGAATATATCGTCAGTAAATGTATAGTTAGATAATGAATTTAATATTAGTCAAGTAGAGCTATGCATTGCTTCAAGCTCTCTTCCCAATGCGGGATTTCTATATGGAATGTTTCCTTAATTTTAGTTTTATCCAACACTGAATAATGTGGACGAACAGCTTTTGTAGGATAATCGGCTGTGTGCAGTGGTAGTATTTTGCAGTTTTTGATATTGGCTATGCGATGAATAGCTACCGTAAAGTCGTACCAAGAGCATACTCCTTCGTTGCTGAAGTGATAAATTCCCGGAACAATGCCTTTGTTTATGGCAGCAAAAATAGCAAGAGCTAAATCGCGTGCGTAAGTCGGAGTACCTACCTGATCGAATATTACCCCAAGTTTATCTCGCTCTTTTCCCAAGCGCATCATGGTTTTCACAAAATTATTACCAAATGTAGAGTACAACCATGACGTGCGGATAACCATAGCTTGTTCACAATTGCTCATTACCGCTTTTTCGCCGGCTAATTTGGTGTTACCATATACCGATTCGGGACAAGTTACGTTTGTTTCTACGTATGGAAGGTAAGACTTACCATTGAATACATAGTCAGTGGATATCTGGATTATCGATCCACCTCGTTTCTGAATGGCATTTGCTAAATAACCGGGAGCGATGTGATTGAGTTTATCACAAAGGTCAACATTATCTTCAGCTTGATCTACCGCTGTGTATGCTGCGCAGTTTACAATCAAATCAATTTCATGTTCATTTACATAATCATTGATTGCCTGCTCGTTGCAAATATCTAGTTCTTGTATATCGGTAAAAAAATAGGTATGTTGTGGATAAGTGTCGGCCAGTAAGTGAACCTCATTTCCTAGTTGTCCATTACCACCGGTTATTAGTATTTTCATATTAATCTTCGATTTTTAATTCTCCTTTTTTGTCTTTATCATAATAGTTGGCTAGCATTGACAAAAAGCTACTAATAGCTTCAATGGCCTTTTCAGTCTCGGAACTAACTGTTTTCTTTTGTAAGCGAAGTAAGAATATGCCATATAATGCTTCAAAGCAAGTTTCTAATTCTGGCTCTTCTTTGTTTCCATTTCTATTGCGTAGTTCTACAATATAAGGTAGTGCTTTAAAATATGCCGAACTATAAAATGGAAATTTAGACGATGCTAATAGTTGTTTATGTAGATCTGTCAGTTGGATAATTACATTTTTATTAATTTGCAAATGTCCATGCTCTACTACTCCCTCTTCACGCATCATATTAATCAGATCAGCGTACCATTGGCGAACCTCATTTTTATCCTCTTCAGGGTATCGTGATATAATTGAACTTTCAATGTTGTCTAAATCACAGTTATTGGCACGAAGCAAATCTTCAACCTGCCACATATAAATCAAATACTCGGCAATGTTGCGTTCACGGAGT